>JBJSYW010000334.1:0-8370 GCA_046089985.1 Chloroflexota bacterium | reverse complement strand
CCATGCAGGCCGGTTTGCGCCTGTTGAAGCCGCACCTGGTCAGGCAGGACGTCAAGGCGGCCGGCAAGGTCGCCATCGGCACCGTCAAGGGTGACCTGCACGATATCGGCAAGAACCTGGTGGCGATGATGCTGGAAGGCGCCGGATACGAGGTCAAGGACCTGGGTGTGGATGTCGGCCCGGACGCGTTTGTCAAGGCCGCCCAGGAAGGCGTGGATGTGATCGGTATGTCGGCCTTGCTCACCACCACGATGAGCAGCATGCAGACCACCCTGGCCGCTCTGACCACCGCCGGCCTGCGCGACAAGGTCAAGGTGATGATTGGCGGCGCCCCGGTGACCGACAATTACGCCAAACAGATCGGCGCCGACGCCTACGCCCCGGACGCTTCCAGCGCTGTGCGTGTGGCCAAGCAGCTGATCGGCGGCTGATATGGAAACCCGCCTGACGCTGAAAGACAAGACCGTTGTTATCGGGCCGAACCGCCCGTTCGTCGCCATTGGCGAGCGCATCAACCCCACTCGCCGTAAGAAGCTGGCTGAGACGATGGCCAACGGCGATTTTTCGGTGGTGCAGGAAGACGCCCGCAAGCAGATCGAAGCCGGGGCGCAGATCCTGGACGTCAACGCCGCCATCCCCGGCGCCGACGAACCGGCCCTGCTGGCCGGCGCAGTCAAGGCGGTGCTGGAAGTGGCCAACGTGCCGCTGTGCATCGATACCGCCAACCCAGACGCCCTGCGCGCTGCCCTGGAAGTCTACCCCGGCAAGGCGCTGATCAACTCCACCACGGCTGAAGAGCACATGATGGAGCGCGTCCTGCCGCTGGTCAAGCAGTACAACGCCGCGGTCATCGGTGTGATCACCGACGAGAGCGGCCTGCCCGGCACCCCCGAGGATCGCCTGGCGGTGGCCCGCAAACTGCTGAAGCGCGCCGCCGACTACGGCATCCCCGCCGAGGACGTGGTGATTGACTGCCTGGCGCTGACCGTCGGCGCCGATCCCCAGGCCGGCAAGATCACCCTCGACTCGATTGCCCTGATCCGCCAGGAGCTGGACGCCAACATCAACCTGGGCGCCAGCAACGTATCCTTTGGCCTGCCCGATCGCAAGATCATCAATACGGCCTACCTGGCGCTGGCGATCGCACGCGGCATGACCTGCGCCATCACCGATCCGACCGTGCCCGAGATCCAGACCACCCTGCTGGCCTGCGACCTGCTGATGGGCCGCGACGAGTACGCCATGCGTTGGATCAAAGCCTACCGCAAGCGCGCCGCCGCGGCTGCCCCGGCATAGGCCGGCCGGCGGTTTTCTGATGCTCCCCCTGGGCGCTGCCAGGATCGTCTGGATCCTGGCAGCGCCCTTTCTTCGTGGCTCATTCCCCTTTTTGAGCCTGGTATTGGGCCAGTGTGTACGGTAAGCGCTCGCCGGGCATCTGCACCGGGTAGCTCTGCAGCGGGTCCGCCGGCAGCAGCACGCTCAGGTCTGCACTGCCGCCGGCAGCTTTCAGCGCCAGCAGCTGCGTTGGGGTCAGGTTGTGCGGCCCCACCAGCTGTTCCTGCACCGGTTTCAGCGTCTCAATCACCGCCTGCGCCTTGCTCTGCGCCGCCGAGGCTGTCTCGCAGGCCGTCTGCAGCGCCGGGTTGGGCGCCAGTTCCATCAGGTTGACCCCGTAGTGCGGGTTGACCACAATTCCCATGTGCTCCACCCGTTCTGCGATCAGCCGGCTCAGCTCTGCCTGGGCGGCTTCCCGCCCCTGCGGGGTGTTCAGTACGCGGTAGCTGCGGCTCAGAAAGACCCGATTGCGGGCTTGTTTTTCGAAGTTCGTCGCCACAATCTCCCCCCAGGCTTCATCTGGAAAATGTACGGCTTGCGGGATAAAGTCGCCGGCGGTCAACTGCAGGTTCACCTGATAGAAGATTTTCGCCTTCAGGTCGAACGGCACCTGGTCGCGGGTGTAGATGTTCTTCAGATGGATCTCCCGGGTGCGCGATCCCAGCCTGTTCAGCCGCTGCACCTCGTCGATCATCGGGATCAGCAGACGCCAGCAGCTTGGCTCCTGGATGGCGTGAAAGCGTTCCAGGCGGTAGACGACGGCCTGGGTATTGTCGGGCGGGCGGTAGAGCTGCGGCTGCAGCAAGCCCAGCAGCCCCAAAACCAGCAGGGCCAGTCCGGGCGCGGCGCAGATCAGTTGCTTGGTATACAAACTGCCGATCAGGATGATCATTGACAGGAGTGTGACGAAGAGCCAGGTGCGATAGCTTTTCATAGCAACCTCCTTCCCGTGGCGCTGCCCCCAGGGACGATTATTTGCGGCGAATTGAGTATATACTCAAAATCTATCCTGAATATACACTGAATTTTGCGCAATGTCAAGCGCAAATTTATAGCAATATACTCCGATGTTGTGTATAATAGGGGTGGGTCGATCACACATCCAGGGGAGGCCGTCGTGCTGTTTAAAGATTACCATCACCAGTGTACCTACTTGCAGCCGGCCGATGAAGAGCGCATTCGCTGCGGGATGGAGGTCTTTCAATCCCACCGCGCTTCCTTCTCCGCCGCTCAAACCGAGCAGACCTTCCTGGCGCTGCAGCAGGCCTGCGAGTGGCGCCTGCCTGCCGAAGCCCTGCTGATGCTGCTGGCCCAACCACTGCTGCAGCATGCCCCACATGAGTTGGAAAAAAGCCCCTGGGAACCGGGCCGCGTGCGCGAGCGCAGCCTGGTCTTCCATGACCTGTCCCAGCCGGAAGCGCATTCCAGCCAGGTGGACCGCCTGTATTATGCCGCCCGCCTGCGCAAACTGTTTTTCTGGGCCTTCCAGGACCAGGTGCTGGTCCTGGCGGTCGTCGCCGCCCATATCGCCGCCATGCGCTCGCGGGAAAGCCTCAGCCGTGAGCAGCAGCTGCGCCTGTGCGAAATCAACGAGGCCATCTACCTGCCCCTGCTCGAGATGCTGGGGATGTGGCAGTTGCGCAAGCAGATGGGCGATCTCAGCCTGAATCTGCTCACCTCTGCCCGGCAACTGAAATCGATGGACGCCCAGCGCCAGGCCGTTTTGCAGCGCTCCACCGACCTGCAGGACAATATCTGCCGGTTCTTGAAATCGGAGATCAGCGCCACTTCCATCCCAGATGCCCGGGTGGAGCCGCACATCAGCCCGCTCTCCAGCATACAGCGCCACATCAAGCGCGGCGAGCTGCTGCAGGTGGTGCTGCGCACGCTGCGCATCGATGTCACCGTGCCCACCGAGGATGACTGCTACCGGGTGTTGGGGATCATCCACCGCCAGTGGCCCCCGGTGCGCGGCGGGTTGTCGAGCAATGCCGTGCGCGATTACATCGCCAGCCCCAAATTCAACGGGTACAGCGCGCTGGTCACCAGCGTCACCGTCCCGTTCCCGGGAGCGATCAAGAACCAGGCCCCGCTGCGCTTCCGCATTTGCACCGGGCAGGCGGCCCAGGTGAACAGCATGGGCATCGTCGCTGCCCGCTACCTCAGCAGCCCGGCCCTGCGCGTCAAAAACGCCTGGTGGGACGATAGCGAGCTGATCGCCTACATCCGCGCCAGCACCCTGGACGCCGACTGCGACCCGTTGTTCGTCTTCAGCCCGGTGGGCGAAGTCTACCGCGGCTTTCCGCGCGGCAGCACCCCGGTCGATTTCGCCTATGCGGTCCACACCGAGGTCGGTCACCACTGCAAACGCATGTGGATTAACGGTCAGGCGGCGGCTTTCAACCACCCGATGCGTAACGGCGACCTGCTCCAGATCGACGTAGATCCATCCTACGGCGGGCCGGACGCCGGTTGGATGGATGCGGTCAAGACGCCCGCCGCCAAGATGAACATCCGCCGCGCCCGCCAGAAGACTTCGATCCACAAAGGCTACCAGTGCATCAAGACCATCTTCACCAAAGAACTGGCGTATCATAACCTGCAGGAGGCGATCAGCGAGCAGGACCTGAACAACTTCCTGGTGGAAGCGGCAGAGAAGCTGCATTACCCGGATGTCAATGCCCTGTATATCGACTGCTTGAACCCCGAGACCGGCGGCAAACCGCTGCTTTCGCCCAACCGGCTGGTGACCCAGCTGATCGCCGGCAAGCTCGGCCGCCTGGTGCAGCGCGCCGATGGTCTGCCGCTTAACGTACCCGTCGAGCGGATCAACTTCATCCAGCTGACCCTGCCATTGGCGGGCCAGGAGCGGGTGGCCCTGGGCGATGAGATCGTTGGGCGGCTGGTCCAACTGGACACCCCGCATGCCCGCTTGATCGTTTACCGCACAGACTATCCCAACGCGCCGTCTGGCATCGAGGCCATCCCCTTGGTCTGGGCGCAGCCGCGTAAGCCGGATGACCCGGTGCATGTGTCAATCAGCGCGGTAGACAGCCCGCGCCTGCTCGGCCGCCTGCTCGACGCCGTGTACAACCTGTACGACCAGGGCCTGTACCTCAAAGAGCTGCACGCCGGGGTGGACCTTGAAGGGGCCGCCAGCGTGCGCATGACCATTGACGCCGCTGCCTATCCCCCCAAAGATCTGCTCCAACGCCAGCTGGACGAGTTCAAAGCCTATGGCGTGATCGACGCTGTGCGCTTTGACGCCCTCTCGCCGCTTGAAAAGCTGCGCATGGGCACGGGCGGCTCGCTGCCCAACCCCTACCGCCGCTCGCCGGTCTTCGAACCGCGCATCTTCAAAGGGCGCGACCCGCAAATCAGCAAGATTATGAGCATCCTGTCGCGCGAGCAGAACGCCATCGTGCTGTATGGGCTGAACCGGGTGGGCAAAACCTCGCTGCTGTTGTACCTGTACCACCACATTGCCGAAGAATACCGCTTTCTCCCGGTGCTGACCGATCTGCAAAACCTGGGCGAGTATACCGAAGAGCGCCTGTGGAAGAAGCTGATGGAGGGCGTGCAGGCCGGTCTGCGCGGGCTGTCCGGTAAGAACCAGCGCCGCCAGGACCTGGCGCCAAAAATCCCCAAGGACGGCAAGTTTGACAGCCTGCAGACCTGGTTGGGGGAAGTGCAGAAGGCCCTGCAGGGCCGCAAGCTGCTGCTGATGTTCGACGAGTTTGGCCTGCTGGATGAATTATGGCCGGACCCCGGCGCGGCCAGCCGGGTGGCCTACCGCCTGAAATCGCTGGTCGAAGGCTTCCCGGAGATCAAATTCATCTTCTGCATTCAAGAGATGCTCTACCGCCGGCTGGATCGCAGCGACCTGGCCACCCAGCCCGTGCTGCGCAACGCCGCCCCGGTGCACCTGGGCTACCTGGATTTCTCGGCTGGACAGCGCCTGGTGCATGAGCCGGTGGGGCAGCGCCTGATCTTCCACGAGCGCGTTGACGAAGAAATCTTGCGCCTGACCGCCTGCCACCCGTTCTTCCTCCAGCAGGTGATGATGGAGATGATCGTGCATGCCAATACAGCCGGCGCGGCCGCGGTTGGCCCAGACGACCTGCTGGCGGTCGAGCGCGAACTGCTGGACTGCGGCGATCAGACCTTCGAATGTTTTAAGAACCAGCTGCGCTCCGATTTTAAGCGCGCCATCCTGAGCGCGCTGGCCGGCGTCGAGCGCGGCGAGACATTTGTCTCGTTCGATGCTCTGCAGCGCAGCCTGCTCGCCCGGCGGATGGATGCCGGGCGCCTGGCCGGCGCACTGGAAGAGATGGCCGATGCCGGCCTGCTGGAGCGCCGCCCGGGGCGGCGCTCCTTCGAGCACCGCGTCCGCATCCCGATGTTTGCGCATTGGATCGCGGAGCGCTATCCGTTCGACGCCCAGCCAGTGGACCGATAAAATGGGGGGCAGGGAGCGAAAACGATCATGACCACAGAAGCCCGCATCAACCCCTATTCGCGCATGCTGGTGTCGCTGCCGCCCGAACGCTTTTTCGGACGTAAAGCGCTGATCAACCTGTGCCTGCAGGGGGTCAGCGCCGGCCGGCCGGTCTCATTCCGGGTCTCCGGGCCGCGTACGATTGGCAAGACCAGCCTGGTCAAATTCCTGGCTGACCCGTCCGGCGCGGCCCATTATCACCGCGCCGACTTCCTGGCTTTTGGCGGCGATCGCCCGCAGGCGATCGAGTGGATTTACGTGGATTATTACAAGGTGAACGGGGCGCAGCTGTTCTCGCACCTGTACCAGCGCTTGCAAAGCGATGCGCGCCTGCGCAGCCTGGCCGGCGCAGCGCTGGATCTGCCGGCGTCCGACCCAGTCAGCGCGGCGGCAAAGGACGGGGTGGATGCTTTCTGCACCGCGCTGGCGGCCCGCCCGCTGCGCCTGGTCTTCTGCCTGGATCACTTCGACGAAACCTTCCGCTCCTCCAGCCTGGAAGACCAGCAGTTTCTACGCAGCCTGACCGGTGAGCATGCCTGGATCCTGATCACCGAAAAGAAATTGACCGACCTGCGCGCCGGCGCGGATGACGATAATTATTGGTCTTCGCCGCTTGGGCCGGTGTTGAAGGCCGTGCGGGTCAATTTGCTCCAGCCGCAGGAGGCGCTGCTGCTGCCTGCTGCCGGTGCGCCGCTGCTGCCCGAGTGGGCCGGCGCGTGGGCGCTCCAGCTGGCGGGCGGCCACCCGTACCTGCTTACGCTGGTGGGCGAGGCGCTGTACAATCTGCTGGGCGAAAATGGCGGCGCGCGGCAGCCGCAGCCCCAGGTGCTCGACCAGGTCAAGCACGAGATCCTGCTCTCGCAGCCGGTCACCGAGCTGTTTCGTATGTTCTGGCGCCAGCTCGACGAGCGCAAGCGCCGGTTCCTGGCGCAGCTTGCGGTTGACTCTGGGCAGCCGGCCGGCCGCCCGGATATGGACGTGGTCACGGCGTTATTGGAAGAATGCCTGATCGAGCGCAGCCCTGCGCCGCAAAACTACCGCATATTCTCTGAGCTGTTCCGTGAGTTTGTCCAGCGCCAACCGGCGCAGTCTCAGCCGAAAGCGCCGGACGTGCCGCCCGGCCTGACCCCGCTTGATCAGAAGCTGCTGCAGTACTTTATCGACCACCCCGGCCAGGTGTGCTCGTTCGAAACCCTGTACCGCGCCATCTGGGACCGTCCCGAAGAGAAGCGCGGCCTGGACGCCGCCATCCACCGCATACGCCAGGCGCTGAAAAAGCACGATCCAAGCGGGTGGAGCTATATCCGCAGCGAGCGCGGGGTGGGCTACAGCTATCACCCCCGGCCCGATCGCTGAGGCGTCCGGCGGTTAAAAAGCGCCGCCCCCATCCCCAGCTGGGGTGGCGGCGGCGCTTTGGCTGCCTGTACGCAGTCGGCTCAGCTCTGCGGCGGGGGCAGGATTTCGTTCGGGTTTTCCGGCACTACCACCAGCAGCACCAGGTAGGCTACGACCCCCAGGCCGACGGCAGTCAGCACCGTGCCCAGCACAAACAGCAGGCGCACGATGGTCGGGTCCACCCCGGTGTATTCGCCTAGCCCACCACAGACGCCGCCGATAAAGCGGTCGCTGCGCGAGCGGTATAGTTTCTTGGTCTCAGGCATGGCATACTCCTTCTGTTCAAAGTTGTATAACAGTCTACGCCGCCGGACATAAAAAGTCGCATAGGAGACTGCCGGCGGCAATACTGCCGCCGGCAAGCTGCCGCCGTGGCAGCCCGCTTACAACTGATCCAGCAGGAACCGCAGGATCTGCTGTTCCTGGTCGTCCAGCCCGACCAGCAGCGCCTCCGGGTCGCGCTCCCCTTCCAGCACCGCCACCACTGCCGCCGAAATGTGCCAGCCCTGCTCTTCCAGGATGTCCAGGTATTCCAGCGCCTGGTCGCGCAGCCCGGGCGCGCCCTTGGCCGCCTCGGCGAACACCATCAGCATCGGCGATAGATCAAAGATGCTCTCGTCCACCCCGATCTCCGGGCTGGTTTGCACCCACTGCTGCAGCAGGCCGGCCAGCAGCGCCTGGTCGGCTTCCGACATTTGCGGCAGGGCTGCCTGCAGCGCTTGCTCGTCGCGGTCGGCGATCGCCCGGTGCACCGCTTCCGGCAGGCGTTCCAGCGCTTCCTGCAGCGTCTCCGGCAGCGGCGGCTCATCGCTGGCTTCTTCGGCCGGCCCCAGCAGGTCCAGCACATCCTGCAGGATCGCCCGCTCGTCGCCGTCCAGCCCGCCCAGCAGGCTTGCCGGATCGCGCTCGCCGTCCCACAGGCGCTGCACCGCCGGGTACAGCCCCCAGCCCTGGCGCTGCATGCGCTCAAGCTGCGCTTCGGCCTGCGAGCGGTGCTGTGCGTCGCCAAAGGCCGCGGCGGCGATATCCTGGATCAGGGCGTCAATCTGTGGCAGCATAGCTCCTCCTCACGTGGCAAAAAAACGGGCTGACTGTTCAGGGTTCATCTGGGCGGTGATGCGCTCCAGTTCACCGCGCGTGCG
>JBJSYW010000333.1:0-5906 GCA_046089985.1 Chloroflexota bacterium | reverse complement strand
GTGAAGCGGTAGGCCGGGGCGGCGTTTACTGGATCACCAACTGGCCCATCGCCAGGTCGATTTGCAGTTCAACCTGGTGGGCGGCGGTTTCGAAATCGGGTGCGGTGTAGGTGGTCCCTTGCACGGTATAGCCCTGCGGGTAGCGCACATACGCCAGCCCCCGGTCCAGGCGCACACGCAGACCCACCCCGGCGGGGACGCGCACCACCACCTGGCCCATAGCTGTCTCCAGCCGGCCGGAGAAGGCGGCACGCTGCGGCAGCAAAATCTGCAGCCGGCCGAGCGCCAGCGATGCGTCCAGGCTTTCAACCTGCAGTTCAGACAGGTCCAGGTCCAGCTCGCCAACCGCCAGGCTGGCGGCGAGCGCCAGAGGCAGATCGGGGCTGAAGGCCAGGGTGTAGCGCGAGCGCTGGTATGCGCCCGGTGCAGCGAAGCCCGCCCCCCGCGCAGCCAGCGAATAATGGGCGCGGCCATCGTCCACCCGGTAATCTTCAATCAGGGTCAACCCTCCGGCCTCGGCTAACTGCCCTTCCAGCAGCCCCGACTTGTTCTGCCCGGCGCCAATCGCCAGCACCCCGACCGGCAGGTCGACGGCTGCCGAGGTGGAAGCGGCGTCCTGCAGGCTGTAGCTGACCGGGCGGGTGCGGGCGGGGAAGCTGTCGCCGGCCAGCGCGCCGACGGCATAGATCAGCAGCGCCAGCACCAGCACCACGCCCAGCAGCGAGAGCAGCCACGAGCGCCGCCCCACCACCAGGTCGATCCCGGCAGCGACGATCAGCAGCGGCCACAGGCTGGCGACCGCCTGCCACACGCTCAAGTTCAGCACCCCGATATTGGCCAGCAGGAACAGCACCCCGGCCCCGATCAACAGCGACGGGCCGGCCACCCGCCCGTGATCCAGGAAATCGTCCACTCCAATCAGCACCAGCAGCAGCGGCCACAGCGCCCACAGGTTGCCGCGCAGGTCCTGCCCCAGCAGACCCAGGTTGTTCAACAGGAAGAGCAGGCCCAGCAAGATCAGCGCCAGCGGCCAGAACAGGCTGCGCCGCCGCCGGGGGAAACGCGTTTCATCCATTTTCGTTTGCTTACTTTCTCCGCAGCGTGCGGAACATCATCGCCAGCCCGATCAGGATCAGCGCCAGCGGCATCACATAGATCAACAGGTCGCCGGCGGTGGCGATAAACATAAATCCGATCACCAGCAGAATACCGGCCGGGATCCATGCCCAGCGCATCTCGCCCACCGGGTTGGGCAGCACCGCCACCAGGGCAAAGGTCAGCCCCATGCCGGCGAAGAAGACCCCCACGGTCATGGCATCGCCCATGCGGTTCTCAAGCACCACCATCGAGGCCAGGGTCAGCAGCACCCCGCCGGGGATGAGCGCCCACCAGCGGCTGCGGTCGAACAGGTAGATCAGCCAGAAACTCAGCCCAATCCCGCCCAACACCAGCGAACCACTGAACAGCTCGGCCAGGGCCGGGGCGAACAGGTCAAGCAGGATGCTGGCAGCCACGCTGAGCAGCGCGAACCCGGGGATCAGCGCCCACCAGTTGTGGCGGCCCTGGGTGAACCAGGACAGGAAGAACACCCCGCCCAAGCCAATCACGATGCCCCAGAAGACATCGCCCAGCGGTAAAAAGCCCAGGTTCTGGAGCAGGAACAGAACGCCCCCAACGATCAACAGCCCGCCCCACAGCATACGCGATTCAAGCCATTTCATTGCTGCGCCTCCCGGATCAAAGTTTGTTTCAGGTCCCACAGCTTCTGGCTGAGTGAGACGTGGTAAATATGCGGGTTCATGATGCGCCGCACCCCGGGGTCCAGCCGTTCGACATCGCTGCGGCGCAGGGCGCGCATGCTCTCGATGTCTGGCGGGTCGACCAGGCGGCGGCCCTGGTGCAGCGCCTGCACCAGCAGCGGCTCGCATTCCTGCAGCTGCTCGCGGCGCAAGGTGCGCTGTTTGCCGGCGTCGGTAGGATGGCGCAGGGTCAGGGTCTCCATCTGGCGGGGGTCTTCGCCTTCCAGGGCAATCCAATCGGCGGTGGCCTTGCCGCGCTGGTCGTACAGGCGCCAGACCAGCTTATCGCCGGGGTTGGGGGTTTTGGAGAGCGATTCCGAGATCTTGATCGCCGGCGCCCAGCGGCCCCGGTCGTGCACCGCCACCAGCTTATAGACCCCGCCCAGCGCCGGGTCGCCCCAGGAGGTGATCAGGCGCGTGCCCACACCGTACACCAGGCGGTGGATCAGGGCGTGCGGGTCGACGCCGTAGCGCGGCGCTTCTTCTTCGATCTGGGTTACGATCTGCCAGATGACCAGCTCGTCCAGGTTATTGGAGAGCACGATCGAGACCTGGGGGAAGCCGGCTGCGTCGAGCATCCTGGCGGCCTGGATGCTCAGGAAGGCCAGGTCGCCTGAGTCGAGGCGCACCCCCACCGGGCGGTGGCCGCGGGCGCGCAGTTCTTCGAAGACCTGGATGGCGTTCGGGATGCCGCTCTGCAGGGTATCGATGGTGTCCACCAGCAGGGTGCAGTCGTCGGGGTAAATCTCAGCATAGGCGCGGAAGGCGTCCAGCTCGCTCATCCCCAGGGCGATATACAGCTGCACCAGGCTGTGGGCATGCGTGCCCTTGGGGGCATAGCCGGTGACGGCCGAGACGCCGACATTGGAGGTGTAATCGCAGCCGCCGATCAGCGCCGCGCGCGCCCCGGCGTTGCCGCCCTTGTCGTGAGCCCGGCGCAGGCCGAACTCGAGCATCAGTTGTCCGCGGCCAATCTCGCGCATGCGGGCGGCCTTGGTGGCGATCAGGGTCTGGAAGTTGAGTTGGTTCAGCAGGGCGGTCTCCAGCACCTGGGCCATGATCAGTGGGCCGCGCACCACCGTGATCGGGGTATTGGGGTGCACCACGCGCCCCTCCGGCACGCCCCACAGGCTGAGGCCCGAGAAATCGCCGTGGCGGGCCAGCCAATCCAGGAAGTCGCCGGAGAACATCTGCACCCCGGCGGCGGTCTTCACCCGGCGCAGGTATTCCAGGTCTTCGGCTCGAAAATGCGCCTCGGCCATCCAATCCAGCAGCCATTCCAACCCGGCGTTGACGCAGTACCCGGCCTTGTGGGTGCCGTAATTGGGATACTCGCGGAAATAGTGGTCGAACTGGACGGTCTTCTCATGCAAGCCCATGCGGAAATACAGCTGGGCCATGGTCAGCTGGTACATATCGGTGAACAGGATGCCTTCAGCAAGCTGCTGCTGCTGGGCGTTCATCGCACCTCCACCGTAGCCGCGCCGGCTTCAATGAAGATATCCGCCCGGTTGGCGGCGGTCTCGTAATCCGGGGATTGGTAGACCCCACCGGAGGCGGGGAAACGCAGGGTATCGACCTGGATGGTTGCCAGCCCGCTGGAGGAGCGCACCCGGGCAGCCACGCCGGCAGGCACGCGCACGCGCAGCGAGGCGGCCCCCAGCGAGAAATGCGCCCGGGTCAGCCCGGCATGGGCGGGCAGCGCCAGGTCGGTGCTGCTGGCGCCGGACGACAGTTCCAGCTCGCCAATCAGCAGGTCGGTCAGGTCGATGTGCGCCTCGCCGGCGCCGGTCTCCAGGCGCAGGTCCAGCGGCACCTGGGGATTGAAAGCCACGCTCCATTCCATTCCGCCGCTGCTGAAGGCCAGGTCGGACCAGGCATGCTCATCTACGCGCAGGGTGGCTTCCAACAGGTCGCCGGTGCGGCGGGTCTTCAGGTCCACCCCGCCGGCAAAATCGCCCTCGGCCAGCAGTTCCGGGGCTGCGCCGCCGCGCACCGTCAGCCGCCCGGCGCCGTGACCCAGGCGCAGGCGCGCCGAGCGAGCGCCATCCAGCGGAATGGCAACGTGCTGGGCCGGCAGGGCGCCGCGCAGGCGGCGGCCAAAGATAATCCACACCCCCAACAGGACCATCAGCAGCGGCCAGATCAACCCCCACAGGCTGGCAGTGATAATACCCAGGTTGCTGAGCAGCAGCAGCCCACCCAACAGCACCAGGAACAGGCCCCAGAAAAGTGTCCCAGAACGCATGATGAACTCTCCTTCCGACAAGAATGATGCTATTCCACATACGCAGCCCGGGCGGAAAAGTTGCGCGGCCGGCGTGTTTCGATTGTATCCCAAACTGGGGCACTGCACAGCCCTGCCGGCGCGCGCCGGCAGGGCGTCATCTTTGTTTCAGAAATCTATGACATATCCCCCCTTTATCTCGTGATTTTTATCACATACAGTCACCCCCTGGCATATGATATACCCATAGTTGCGCGAACATCTATTGGATCAAAGATTGCGCGCCTGCCGGCGCGGCTGGGCGTGCAATCGGGAGAGTGCCTATGCTGTTATCGATCCTGCTGTCGGCTGCGGCCGTCTTCTGCGCCTACCGGGTGATGCGTGCGGGAAGGCTGCTGCACGTAACGCTGTGGCTGGCGCTGACCAGCGCCCTGGTATCGGTGCTGCTGTACCAGTTGGGTGCGCCCGAAGTGGCGGTGATGGAGTTGAGCGTGGGCGCCGGGCTGGTGACGGTGCTGTTCGTGTATGCCTTCGCCATCGTCGGCGAGGCCACGTTTGACGAGATCACCAGCCTGCCGCGGCCGCTGACCTGGGCGCTGATCCTGGGCGTCTCGGGGCTGCTGGGCTGGCTGGTACTGCCGGCGATCGGCGGGCTGGGCGGGCAGAGCGGCCCAGATGCCGGCGGCCCGGCGGCTTTTTCGCGAGTGCTGTGGGAGCAGCGCGGCCTGGATGTGATCGCCCAGGTGGTGCTGATCTTCTCCGGCGTGATGGGGCTGCTGGGGCTGCTGTCTGAGACCCGCACCGCGATCCAGCCGGGCATCCAGGTGCACCAACCAGCGGCCGCCCAACCGGCGGCGGCCCAGCCGGCCGCGCCGGCGCTGGACCTGGCCGGCGGGCAGCGCGTCCCGTTGGAAGAGCTGGCGGCGCTGAAGCGCAACGGGGAAGATCCCCGGCAGGCAGAAACCACGGCGCACAAGGAGGCTGTTTAATGAATGCGCTTACTCCGCTAACGATCGCAGCCGCCACGGTGCTGTGCCTGTTTGGCATCGGGCTGTACGGGCTGTTGATCACGCGCAACCTGATCAAGATCGTAGCTGTGCTGCAGGTGCTGGTCAAGTCGGCGGTGCTGGCGCTGGTAGCCGCCGGCAGCGCGACGGGGCAGGCCAACCTGGGGCAGAGCCTGGCTGCCACGGTGATCGTGGCCGACACCGTGGTGGCAGTCATCGGGCTGGCGCTGGCCGTGCAGGTGCGCCAGCGCCTGGGCACGCTGGACCTGAACCAGATCTCACAGCTTAAAGGATAGCGCATGGACGTAGACGATCTGCTCATTCTATCGACCATCCTGCTGCCCTGGCTGGGGGCGGCGGTTTTGTGGCTGACCGGGGCGGCTGCCCGCAGCCGCGCCGGCGGCGCTCCACCCGAGCGGCTGGCCGGGCTGCAGAACGGCCTGGCAGCGGCGTTTTCGCTGGCCGGCGCGCCGGCTGCGCTGGGCCTGCTGTTCTTCCCTTCCAGCGCCGCCAGCATCCGCATTCCGGTAGGCGATTTCTTTGGCGAGCTGACCTTCGTGCCCGACGGGCTGGGGGTGTTCCTGGCGATCATCGCCTCCGGCATCGGCAGCCTGGCGGTGATCTTTTCGATCGATTACATGAAAGGCGACCCGCAGTTGGGGCGCTTCTACATGCTAGTGCTGATCTTTATCGGCGCGATGTCCGGGTTGGTGCTGACCGGCAGCCTGTTGTTCCTGTTCGTGTTCTGGGAGATCACCGCCCTGTGTTCATATGGGCTGATCTCCTTCTATAATGACGATCCCAAGGCAGTCGCCGGCGGCATCAAAGCGCTGATCATCACCCAGGTGGGCGGTGTGGGGCTGCTGGCGGGGG
>JBJSYW010000332.1:0-2855 GCA_046089985.1 Chloroflexota bacterium | reverse complement strand
CCGCTACGATTGGCTCAGCCACCAGGGTGGTCTTATCGCCCACCCCGCCGGTGGAATGCTTGTCCACCGCCACCGGCACCACCCCGCTCAGGTCCATCACGTCGCCTGAGAAGGCCATCGCCAGGGTCAGGTCGGTGATTTCCCGCAGGCTCATGCTGTTCAACACCACCGCCATCGCCCAGGCCGCCGCCTGGTAATCGGGAATTTCCCCGGCGGTGTACTGGCGCACAAAATATTCGATTTCTTCCCGAGTCAGTTCGTGTTTATCGCGTTTTTTGATGATGATATCGACCGCGCGCATAGATCCTCCAAATTTGTAAGGAAATTATACCCGCGCATCGCCGCCCCGGCCCGGCAGAAGCGGCAATCCCCGGTATAATTAACCGGCTCAATAACCATCGCAAGCTTTCTCATGTATGCGCGCCTGGAGGCGGTATGACAGCAGCCAACCAACCTGCCGCGGCAGTCCCGGTCGGGTCGGATGAACAGATTTCATCAGTGATGATCTACACCTCCGACCAGTTGATCTGGGGCGAGGTGGTCACCAAGGTCAGCCTGCGAGTCAGCAACTGGCTGCGCACCCAGGCCATCCCGCAGTTCATCCAGATCTTCAACGCCCACACCATCCGCCTGAGCGCCACCGGGGCCACCCGACCGCAGGCCTATTCCAACTTGCTGCTGCCGTCCAACCAGGTGCTGGCTTTCCACCTGCGCCCGCCTACCAGCGACCCGCTGGATTACGATCCCAAGGAGCCGATGCGCAAGATGGCCCCCACCCTGGCAATGGTCGGGCTGTTCAACTTCACCGGGACGATCCGCATGTCCACCCACACCGACCTGCGCCGCTACCTGGAAGTGACCAAGGAATCCTTCGTGGGGATGTACGACATCGCGATCACCACCCCGGTGGCAAGCAACCTGGGGCCGATCCATATCCCCTTTGCGCTGCTGCGCGAGGGCGGGGTGATCTTCTCCTCGCTGGAGCAGCCCGACACCAGCGGGGGCAGCTAAGATGTTTTTACCGGCTTTTTATAGCGCCGGTCAGGCAGCATGGCATAGAATTGACCAGTGACCGAATCGGAAACGTCTCCCAGGCAAATAAAGGCTGTACTGGACCAGGAAACCGAGCAGGCGCTGCACGAAGCGCTGGAGCGTTTCGAGGCGGTGCAGCGCGCGGCGCGCGTGCTGGCTGCCACCGATGCGTTGAAGCCGGCTTTGCAGTCGGTGGTGGATATCGCCGCCAATGCCCTGCAGGCCGACCAGGTGACGCTGTACACCTTCGACCTGTCTAAGCGCAAGGTCGAGCTGGCGCTGCGCGGCGGGCCGGGGGCAGCGGCGCTCCCCGGCGACCCCGGCTTCCCCCCCGGCGACGGTCTGCTGGAACCGGCAGCCGGCTGGGCGCTGGAGGCCTGGCGTCCGGGGCGGGCCACGCCGGATGCGCCGCTGCGCGCCTGGCCCGGGGCCGAGCGCGAGCCGATCTCCTGGACCACGCTCACCGCCCCGCTGATTTACAGCCAGCGCATCCTGGGGGTCTTGAAAGCCTCCAACCCGCCCGAACAGCCTCCGTTCAACCGCGCCGACGAAGCGCTGCTGACCACACTGGCGAACCAGGCCGCCCTGGCAGTGGAAAGCCACCGCCTGTGGGTGGAAGAGCGCGCCCAGCGCAAGCAGGCCGATACGCTGCGCGAGGTGGCGCGCATCCTCAACTACAGCCTGGATCAGCAGCGCCTGCTGGAGATGATCCTCGACCAACTAGCGCGGGTGGTCGATTACGACAGCGCCTCGATCATGCTGCTGAACGGCGAGCAGCTGCACATCGCCGCCGCGCGCCGCTTCCGCAACCCGGCCGAGCAGTTGAACATCCCCACCCAGCTGTCGGTCTACCAGCACATCCGCGAGCTGATCGACCGCCGCCGCCCGGTGATCATCGAAGACACCTCCCAGGACGTCCGCTGGCAGCAGTACCCGGTCTCCGGCTATATCCAGTCCTGGTTAGGCGTGCCGCTGGTCGGGCGCGACCAGGTGATCGGGCTGCTGAACCTGGACAAAGAAACCCCGCGCTTCTACACCCAGCCCGACGCCGCCCTGGCTTCGACCTTCGCCAACCAGGCGGCGATCGCCATCGAGAACTCCCGCCTGTACGCCATCGAGCGGCAGCGCGCCGAACAGCTTAACGCCCTGCGCGCCACGGTGGCCGATATCTCGGGGGAGCTGGAACTGCCGCGCCTGCTGCAGTCGATCCTGCAGCGCGCCGTGGCGATGCTCAACGCCACCGGCGGCGACATCGGGCTGTATGAAGAGATCAGCGGTGAAGTGATCATCCTGGGCAGCTATCGCATGGGGCGCGATTTCACCGGGGTGCGCATGAAACCCGGCGAGGGCGCAATGGGACTGGCAGTGCAGACCCGCCGCCCGGTGATCGTTGAAGACTATGCCCACTGGGTTAAGGCCTCGCCGCAGTACAGCCCGGCCGAAATCCACGCCGCCATCGCCATGCCGTTCATGATCGGCCGGCGCATCGTGGGCGTGATCGGGATGATGGACAGCGACAGCCAGCGGCGCTTCGGCCCGGCCGACCAGCACCTGCTGAGCCTGTTCGCCCAGCATGCTGCCATCGCGGTCGAAAACGCGCGCCTGTTCCTGCAAGCCCGCCAGGCCACCGAGCGGCGCAACATCCTGCACCAGGTCAGCCAGGATATCGTGGCGGTCAATATGGACCCGGAAGCCATCTACCGCGCCATCCACCAGGCCGTGGCGCGCCTGATGCCCGCCGAAGCCTTCGTGATCACCCGCTTGAAGGACGACCCGGCCTACGCCGAAGCGGTGTACCTGGTCGACCGCAGCGGGCGCACCGG
>JBJSYW010000331.1:0-6808 GCA_046089985.1 Chloroflexota bacterium | reverse complement strand
CGTTTGAAGGCGCTGCGGAAGGCCGGCTTTTCGGCCAGCGTCTCGGCCCGGGCGTTGATCAGCTTGCTGGCGATGCCGGGGTCTTTGGCCCACGACGGCACCAGCCCCCAGGTGAAATAATCCAGCCGGTGCGGCTGGGCGTTGGTGATCACCGCCACCGGTTGGGTGGGGGCGATGTTGTAGCGCGGCGGCAGCTCGGGTGGAATTTGCTGCAGCCCCGGGAAGGCCTGTTGGAGCTGGGCCGGGTCAACCGTCAGTGTAAATCGTCCGCACATGGCGTGCTCCCTTCTCAGGGAATTATACCCGCACGCAGCAGGTCATCGCCAAGCGTCAGCACCAACCCCGGGCTGGCTGCCGGGTCGAACTGAATGCTGATGCGCGAGCTGGGCAGGTTGAACAGCTCGACCAGGTAGCGCAGCGCATACGGGCTGCCGGTGCGGTCCACCAGCGTGCTGGCAGATGTGGCGCGCTCGGCCTGGGCCACCTGGGCTACGTTCAGCCCCTTGCTGCGCAGGAACGTGGCTGCCCGATCGCCGAAGCCGGGGTCGCTGCTGCCGTTCAAGAGCAGGATGCCGGCTGCCTCGGTCTGCGCCTGCTGCAGCGCATCGCCAGGCACCTGCGGGTTCAGGCTGCCGCTGGTGGCGAAGATCGAGTCGCGCAGGTTCTGTACGTCGTCGGCGTATGGGATCAGGATGCTCAGCCCATCGGGCGAGAAGCCAAACGCCACCATGTCCTTGTCGATGATGCCGCGCTTGATGTTCTCCTCCGGCACGTTTTGCGCCATCAGCGCCAGCTGCACCACCTCGTCCAGCGTCAGGTTGGTGCGAATGCCCGCCGCCATGCCGCTGTACATGCTGGGGGCCTTCGCCACCAGGGTGGGCAGCATATCCAGACTGAGGATGCGCGTGCGGATGGCCATGATCACCTGCTGCTGGCGCGCCGCCCGGTCAAAGTCGCCGTTGTCGGTGTGGCGGTTGCGGGCATAACCCAGGGCGTAATCGCCGGGCAGCACCTGCCGGCCAGGTTTGAGGGTCTTGATCGTGCGCGGCCCGTCGCCCAGCATATCCACTTTGATGGCGTACGGCACGTCGATCTCCACCCCGCCGATCTGGTCGATGAAATCGACGAAGGCTTCGAAGTCGATCTGGGCGTAGTAGTTGATCGGCACACCCAGGAAGGTCTCGACGGTCTTGACCGCCAGGGCCGGGCCGCCGCCGGGCAGCTTGTAGGCGTCGCCCAGGTAGTAGGCGGTGTTGATCTTGCCGTGCTTGAAACCAGGGATCGGCACCCACAGGTCGCGCGGGATCGACAGGATGCCGGCGGTTTTGGTCTGCGGGTCGAGGGTGAGCAGGATCATCGTATCGCTGCGCGAGGCTTCGGACTGGTTCTCCCAATCGCGGTAATCCAGGCCGAGCAGCAGCACGGTCACCCGCCCGGCGCCGTCCCAGGGGGTCAGCGTGGCGGCGGGGATCTGCCCGCCGGCGCCCGGGTCGGGCGCGCCGGGCAGCGGCGGGATCGGGGTGCCCTCGGCGTTGACCGCCGGGGTGCCCGAGGCGGCGGCGATTTCCGGCCCCAATAGCCCGCCGGAGCCGGACCACTGCAGGGCGGCCTGGCGCATCACCAGGTAGGCGGCGATGCCGGCGATCAGCAGCACGCCGCCGGCGATCACCACCAGCAGACCGCCCAGAACCCAGCGGGCTTTGCCCGTGCGAGAGGCTTTCTTTTTCTGGACCGTCATGGCTAGATGCCTCCCGTGGTGGGCGACGCTTCAGGCGCCGGCGGTTCAGGGGTGTTGGTGGGCGGCTCGGGCGGCGGAGCGGTATTGGTCGGCGGCGCCGGGGTGTTGGTGGGCGGTTCAGGCGCGACCGTGTTGGTCGGCGGGATGGCTACCGGTGTGGTGGGCGTGACGCTGGGCGGCCCGCTGGTGACGGTGGGCGGGACAACCACGGGCGTGGTCGGTGTTGCGGTGGGCGCGCCGGGCGGGGTGATGCTGGGGGTGTTGGTGGGTGCGCCGGGGGTTTTGGTGGGTGGGTTGCAGGCCAGCTGGGCCTCGGCCAGCTTCTCGTCCACGCCGCCCTCGCCGGCCACGGTGGCAGCCAGCTGGTACTGCTCGGCGGCTTCACATGGGCTGTTCTCGCCCATCAGCTTGTCGCCGTACTGGATCAGCGAGTCGCGGTAGCGCTGGCTGGCGGTGACGCCGGATGCATCGCGCAGGCCGGGGGCGGCGGCGGCCACCTGGCTGAAGTACTTGATCGCCTCCTCGGGGTAGACCCCGTAGAAGCCGGTGCCGGTCTGGTACAGGCGCGCCAGGTCGCGCGCCGAGAGCGCCTGGTAGTCCAGCGGGCCAAAGCGCGCCGCCAGGGCCAGGTCGTACATTCCGCCCACCAGGTCGCCGGACTTCCAGATCTTGTCTACCCCGCGCTGGCGCAGGGCGATAAACATCATCCCGTCTACGCGAGCGGTCTGGTAGGCGCTGTCGTTCTGGCGCAGCGCCAGCAGCGTGTCGATCGCTTCGCTCCACTGCGCGCTGCGCCACAGCTGCTCGGCCTGGGCGAACAGGTCCTGCACCGGGCGCAGGTCGCGGGTGGGGGTCAGGGTCAGCGTGGGTGGGGCGGTGGTGGGGGTGGCGGTGGCGAACAGGATCGCCTGCGCTTCGGCCAGCCGGTCGACCACGCCGGGGTAGCCCGGGTCGATCGCCAGGATGTATTCCAGGCGCTGGCGGGCGATGTCATAGCGCTGCCCGGCCAGGTCCTGGACGGCCAGGTCGTATTGTTCTTGCAGCGACATCCCGGCCAGTTCGGTGGCGACCGCCAGGCGCGACTGCTCGCCGGAGCGTTTGCCTGCCAGCGCGCCCAGGGCCACTACGCCGGCCAGGGTGATGACGAATAGCAGCGCCAGCCCGGCGGCCAGGCAGCCGCGCCGGCGGTTCTTTTTGCGTTTCGGGTGAGCGTGCGGGGTGGGGGCCTGCGCAGGGTGGTCCGGCGGCCCCGCAGGGGGTGGGGTGTGTGGCGTGTTCATAGACCGCTAAGATTGTACATTGCTTTGGCCTGCCTGTGACAGGCAAATTTGTTGGGTTTCACAGTAAGAGACAGACGATCTTTAGCTGCTAAAGGTTCCCGGCTGGGTCGAGGGGGGAGGCGGGCCGCCCGGCTGCGCCGGTGGCCCGCCTCAAGCATGTCGATCAGACCAGCTGGGCGTCCAGCGTGATTGGGGTGGCAGCCAGTGCAGCCGAGACCGGGCAGCCGCTCTTGGTGGCTTCGGCGATCTCGTTGAACTGGTTGGCGCTGATCCCGGGCGCAGCGGCCCGGCATTCCAGGTGAATGTTGGTGATGCGCGCTTTGCCGTCCACCTGGCCCAGCGAGACGCGCGCCCGGGTTTCGATCTTCACCGGCGGGAAGCCGGCGCGGGTCAGCGCGCCGCTCAACGCCATCGAGTAACATCCAGCGTGCGCCGCCCCGATCAACTCTTCCGGGTTGGTCCCGGTGCCTTCTTCAAAGCGTGAGCTAAACGAGAACGGCCCTTCGAACGTGCCGAACTTCATCGTGCCTTTGCCTTCTTTCAGCGTGCCTTCCCAGACTGCCTGTGCGTTCCGTTCTGCCATATCGTTTCCTCCTCAGGGTTTGCTTAGGTTGGGTGGGGTAGATGAGCGCTGATCCGGCCGCCGGCGGTGATTGGTCACCGGCGGGGCCTTAAAGACAGGCCGGATGCGCCGCGGATTTCGGACGCATCCGGCCTGCAATCAAACCGGTTTAGTCGCTGAAGTTCATGTCGAAGTCGCCGAACTGCTCGCCGTCGAAGTTCGAGTCGCTGTACATGCTCGACTCGGGCCGCTCGGTGCGCAGCTCGTCGCTGAACCGGCCGCGCACGAAGCCCGTGCCGGCGGGGATCAGCTTGCCGATGATGACGTTTTCCTTCAGGCCGAACAACGGGTCTTCCGAGGCGGCGATGGCGGCGCCCGCCAGCACCTTGATGGTGTGCTGGAAGGACGAAGCCGACAGGAACGAGTCGGTGCTCAGCGAAGCCTTGGTGATGCCCAGCATCACTTCCAGGAACTTGGCCGGGCGCTTGCCTTCCTGCAGCATCTGTTCGTTCAGACGCTTCAGCTCCAGGTAATCCACCAGGTCGCCGGGCAGGTAGTTGGTGTCGCCCGGACGGGTGACGCTCACCTTGGAGGTCATCTTGCGGATGATCACCTCAAAGTGCTTGTCGTGGATGTTCTGGCCCTGCGAGCGGTACACCTTCTGCACTTCGCTCATCAGGTACATCTGGGCGGCGGTGCGGCCCTTGATGCGCAGGATGCGGTGCGGGTTCAGCGAACCTTCGGTCAGCGGTTGGCCGGCTTCCACGTAATCGCCGTCCTTCACCACCATGCGCGAGGTGCTGGGGATCTCGTACTGTGCTTCCTGGCGCTGTTCGTACGACACGGTCAGGCGGGTGCTGCCGGCCGCGCCGGGCTCCACGCGCACCTTGCCGGCGTTCTGGGCTGTGATGGTGGCGGCTGCGTCGTCGCCCATGTAAGCCAGCACGTCGCCCTGGGCCACCTGGTCGGTCTCAACCACCGCCAGCTTCCAGCCTTCGGGGATGTTGTATTCGTCGTGGATCATCTCGGCGTGCTCAACGTGGGCGATGCGCAGATCGCTGTAGCGATCCGACTGGGCCACGGTGACCTTGCCGGCGATCTCGGAGACCACCGCTTCACCCTTAGGAGTTTTGCGGGCTTCGAACAGTTCTTCTACGCGGGGCAGACCGGTGGTGATGTCGCCGCCGGCAGCCACGCCGCCGGTGTGGAAGGTGCGCAGGGTCAGCTGCGTACCCGGTTCACCGATCGACTGGGCCGCCACGATGCCCACCGCCGAACCGACTTCCACCATCCGGCCGCGGCCCAGGTCCATGCCATAGCAGCGGGCGCAGATGCCGTGGTTCAGTTCGCAGGTCAGCGGCGAGCGCACCTTGACCTCGGTCACGCCGGCGTTGATGATCTTGCGCACCGTCTCGTGGTCCAGCAGGTCGTTGCGCTCGGCCAGGATCTCGCCGGTGCGCGGGTCGGTGACGTGCTCGCACAGCAGGCGCCCAAACAGGCGCGTGCCCATCGACTGGCCGGCGATGTCATCCGACTTGCGGATGTAGACGCCTTCGTGCGTGTCGCAGTCGTCGTCGTTGATGATCACATCCTGGGCCACGTCGACCAGGCGGCGGGTCAGGTAACCGGCGTCGGCGGTGCGCAGGGCGGTGTCGGCCAGGCCTTTGCGTGCGCCGTGGGTGGAGATGAAGTATTCCAGGGCGGTCAGGCCCTCGCGGAAGTTGGAGCGGATGGGCAGCGGGATGATGCGCCCGGACGGGTCAGCCATCAGGCCGCGCATGCCGGCCAGCTGCGAGATCGGGCCGAAGCCGCCTTTGGTGGCGCCGGAGATAGCCTGCGCCGCCAGGTTGCCGTGCGGGTCCATGGCTTTCTTGACCGCGTCGGCCACCGTGTTGGTGGTGCGCTGCCAGATCTCGATCACGCGCTCGTTCTTTTCCTGCTCGGTCAGCAGACCGCGGCGGAAGTCGCGCTCGACCGTTTCTTGTTCGGCCAGCGACTTCTCGACGATCTCGGCCTTCTGCGCCGGCACGGAGATGTCCGACACAGCCAGCGAGTAGCCCGAGCGGGTGGCGTATTTGAAGCCGATGTCCTTGACTGCGTCAGCCACATCGGGGGTGCGCTCTTCGCCCACCACTTCGTACAGGCTGGCCATCAGGTCTTTCAGGCCGCCCTTGTCCAGCTCCTGGTTAACGAAGCGGATCTCTTCCGGCAGAACCCGGTTGAACAGCACCCGTCCGGGGGTGGTGGTCACCAGGCGTTCCTCGGCCTTGGGCAGGCGGGTGTTGTTGTCATCGTACCAGGTCTTGGTGCGCAGCCGGATCGTGGCGTGGATATCGACCTGCTTGAGCTGGTAGGCCAGTTCGGCTTCGTCGATATCGGCGAAGACTCGCCCGTCGCCCTTGTGCGGGCGCGGGGCCGGGCGCTTGGTCAGGTAGTACACGCCCAGCACCATGTCCTTCGACGGGCTGATGAGCGGCTCGCCGTCGGCGGGCTTGAGCAGGTTCTTGGCCGAGAGCATCAGCGAGCGGGCTTCCTGCACGGCCTTGTTGGACAGCGGCACGTGCACAGCCATCTGGTCGCCGTCGAAGTCGGCGTTGAAGGCGGTGGTCACCAGCGGGTGCAGCTGGATGGCGCTGCCCTCGATCAGCACCGGTTCAAAGGCCTGGATGCCCAGGCGGTGCAGGGTGGGGGCACGGTTCAATAGCACCGGGCGCTCTTTGATCACCTCTTCCAGCACTTCGTAGATCTCGGGGCGGGAGCGCTCGATAAAGCGCTTGGCGCCCTTGACGTTGGCGGCGTAGTTGTGCGAAACCAGGCGCGAGATCACGAACGGGCGGTACAGTTCCAGCGCCATGGTCTTGGGCAGACCGCACTGGTACAGTTTCAGCTTGGGGCCGACCACGATTACCGAGCGGCCCGAGTAGTCGACGCGCTTGCCCAGCAGGTTGCGGCGGAAGCGGCCCTTCTTGCCTTTCAGCATGTCAGACAGCGACTTCAGCTCGCGCCGGCCACGGCGGGAGAGCGCCTTGCCGCGCTGCGAGTTGTCGATCAGCGAGTCGACCGCCTCCTGCAGCATGCGCTTTTCGTTGCGTACGATCACGTCCGGGGCGCCAAGTTCCAGCAGGCGCTTCAGGCGGTTGTTGCGGTTGATCACCCGGCGGTACAGGTCGTTCAGGTCGGAGGTGGCGAAGCGACCGCCGTCCAACTGCACCATCGGGCGCAGGTCGG
>JBJSYW010000330.1:0-3068 GCA_046089985.1 Chloroflexota bacterium | reverse complement strand
GCTTCCTCCCCCGCCATCTGGCGCAAGATGTGGGAGATCATCCCCGATGACAACTTTGGGTTGAACCTGGACCCCTCGCACCTGGTGCTGCAGATGATCGACTACGAGCGCGTGGTGCACGAGTTCGCCCCGAAGCTGTTCCACGTGCACGCCAAAGACCTGCATATCGACCGAGAAGGGCTTTACAACCACGGCGTGTTCTCGCTGGGCATGGGCTGGCAGGTGCCGCGCCTGCCCGGCCTGGGCGATATGGATTGGCGGAAATTCTTCGCCGCGCTGACTGCCGCCCGCTACGATTACGTGGTCAGCATCGAGCATGAAGACCGGGTCTTCGAAGGCGACGAAGCGCTGGTTAAGCGCGGCTTCTACCTGTCGCGCGACGTGCTGAAACCGTTCATCCACTAATAAACCGCCGGCCCGCCCCGGCAGCCGGGAACATACCGGCGGTGGACGCTCAAATCAGGCGTCCACCGCCGGTACTTTTTTCCTAATTTTCATATTTTACGTCACAATTATCCCATTCCTGCGTCATATCTATATCGGTAAATTTTTAGACGGATCAGGAGGTAATGGGATGACTCAACGAACGGCATTGATCCTGGCGGCGGCGCTGACCGCCTTTGTGCTGGTATTAGCGGGGGTGATGCTCGGCCGCAGTTCGCTGCAGGCGAGTGGACAGGAAACCGCCGCCACCCCGGCAGAGAACGAAGCGCCCACGCTGGCCCCGGCGGATGGGAACATCCTGCTCACCCCGGCTGAACTGCAGGCGATCCAGCAGCGCGAAGCCGAGTACAATGCGCTGGTGCAGCAGGCCAACAACCGGCTGGAGCGTGCCTATGCGCAAATCAACGCCGCTGCGCCCACCGCACAGACCCCCGCCGAAGCGGCCCAGCCCTACACGGTCAGCGCTGAACTGGCGATCGAAGTAGCCAAAGCCTATTTCCCGAAGGCCTTTGTCTTAGGCGCGCCCACCTTGATCGATTATAAGGGCGTCCCGGCCTGGTCGGTCACCCTGGACCTGGGCTTGCTGTACATCAGCGCGACCAATGGAGATCTGCTGTATAACGGCACCCTGCCGCCGGTCTATTCCAGCGGCGGCGGCGGCGGAGCAAGCATCGGGGCAGGCGGTGGCGGCGGCGGCGAACACGGCGACGACCACGACGACGATAATGGCGGCGAGGGCGAGGGCGGCGATGACTAAAGCAGCCCGCTCCAACCGCACCGCTACCCCGGCGAAGATTCTGCTCACCGCCGCGTCGCTCTCCAGCATTGCTGCCGGCTGGGTCTGGTTCAGCCTGCAGCAGGCTGCCGGGATCAATGATGACATCGACACCGCCCAAACCGGCGGCGAGAGCAGCAGCCCGGCGCAGTCGCTGCTGGTACAAGCGCCGCTGCCCACCCTGGTACCCGAGCCGGGGGGCAGAGCGCCGCAGCAGCCCGCTTCACCGGCCCTGACGAGCAGCGCAGCGCCTGTTCCCACTCCGGTGGTGGCGCTGCCCACCCCGGTGGTGATCAAGATTCTGGATCAGCCGCGCGCCGATCAGGGTGGGGGCAGCAAGCGCCCGAAATCCGACGGCGGATCCAAGTCTTCACGCTAAGCGCGCCATGCAGCAGGTCGAGTTCCGCTCCATGGGCTGTAAAATAGCCGCCACGGTGGACGACGATGGCCCCACAGCCGCCCGTCTGCTGGGCGAACTGCCCGGCTGGTTCGCCGCCTGGGAGGTCAGCCTGAGCCGCTTCCAATCCGACAGCGAGCTGAACCGGCTCAACCGCAGCGCCGGGCGGCCCTTCCCGCTCAGCCCGGTGCTGGAAGAAGTGCTGTACGCCGCGCTGCAGGCCGAAGAACAGAGCAGCGGGCTGGTCACCCCAGCGGTGCTGGACGCGCTGGAAACGGCCGGGTATGACCGCACCTTTTCAGCCCTGCCCGGCGCCGCCCCACTGGCAGGCCGATTGGTCGATCCAATGGCAAGGTGGTTGGCGCCGGTCGAGGCGCTGCAGCCGGGCGGAATGGGTTTATTCCCCGGGCTGCCCCTGCCAGCCGCGCGCCTTCAGCTCGATCCGCTGGAACACACCGCACGGCTGCAGCCTGGCCTGCGCCTGGACCTGGGCGGTATAGCCAAAGGCTGGGCCGCGCAGCGGGCGGCCGAACTGCTCAACCGCGCCGGCCCGGCGCTGGTTGAAGCCGGCGGGGATCTGGCCGCCAGCGGGCCAAAGCGGCCGCGTCCCGGTCGCCCGGCGGAGGACTGGTATATCCGCATCGAAAACCCGTTCGATGCAGCGCAAGACCTGGGTCTGCTGTGCCTGGCATGCGGCGGCGTGGCCACTTCGGGGCGCGATTACCGCCGTTGGCAGCAGGCCGGCCGTCTGCAACATCACCTGATCGACCCACGCACCGGGCAGCCGGCAGTCACCGATGTGCTGACCGCCAGCGTGATCGCCCCCGATACAGCCCGGGCCGAGATGGCCGCCAAAACGGCCCTGATCCTGGGCAGCGATGCCGGGATGGCCTGGCTGGACGCGCACCCCGACCTGGCCGGGCTGCTGGTCTTAGAAGACGGCCGCGTGCTGCGCAGCTGCGCTTGGAGCCGCTACACCTGGAGCGAAACATGATCCCCATACAACCTGACGTTGACGATGCCGGCCTGCCGGTGATGTCCTTTCCATCTTTCCTGCTGCTGATGGCTGCCAGCGGCGCCGGGGCCGCCCTGGCGATCGCCGTGCTGCCCGGCTGGCTGCCGCAGTTAAGCGCCACCTTTGAAGGCAGCGCGCCGCAGGTCTTCTGGTTCCTGTCCCGCGCCGGCGCTTTCACCGCCTACGCCCTGCTGTGGCTGTCGATGGCGCTTGGGCTGTTGATCACCAACAAGCTGGCCCGGGTCTGGCCGGGCGGGCCGCTGGCTTTTGACCTGCACCAGTACGCCACGCTGCTGGGACTGGGGATTGGCCTGTTCCACGCCCTGGTGTTGATCGGGGATCGCTACATCAAGTTCAGCCTGTGGACCGTGCTGGCGCCCTTCTCCAGCGCGGCCTACCGCCCGCTGTGGGTGGGCCTGGGCCAGCTGGCTTTCTAT
>JBJSYW010000329.1:0-3818 GCA_046089985.1 Chloroflexota bacterium | reverse complement strand
GGGGACTCATAAGCCCTTGGATGTGAGTTCAAATCTCACCCTCGCCACACTTTGTGCCCGGTGGTATTCCGCCGGGCATTTTATTGTCTTTGGAGCTCATAGCGCCTTATGCAGCTTCGCACAGCAGCCCTGCACCCGGCGCACCTGCCAGCCCCGCGCCGCCTGCCGAAATTCTCCATCTATGCCCCGGCAAGTGAAAACTAAAAGCCGCCGGCAACCTCTCGGCGGCTTCGTCGAACAGCCTGGAAACACGCTGGGCAGACATGCTTTCCGCCCGCATGGTGATCCGCAGCGCGCAGGACGATCAAAACGCTCTTGATCTGATTATCGCGCCAGAAGGTATAATAGGTCAACTACTTATTAAATGTCAATTACGAACGAAGGAGAGGTTCCTGGCATATGACTGATGCGGCTGAGCGAGCTGCGCCCGCTCCCCTTCCCTTTCGGAAAATTTTTGACAGCATGCCGCTGGGCCTGGTGGTGCAAAGCCGGGATGGGCTGATCGTCTACGCCAACCAGGCCGCTGAGGAGATCCTCGGCCTGACCTTCGACCAGATGCAGGGCCGCGCCTCTACCGACCCGCGCTGGCGCGCCATCCACGAGGACGGCAGCGACTTCCCCGGCGAGGACCACCCGGCTATGGTAACGCTGCGCAGCGGGCAGCCGGTGCGCGATGTGGTGATGGGTGTGTTCAACCCGCGCAGCCAGAGCTACACCTGGATCAACATCGAGGCCACGCCGATCTTCAACCGTCTCGGGCAGCCCGCCGACCAGGTGATGACCACCTTTGAAAACATCACCCAGCGCAAACTGGCTGAAGTGCAGCAGCGCCGCAGCGAAGAGCGTTTCCGCAGCCTGGTTCAATCGCTCGAATCGCTCATCGCCCTGGAAGATTATGACGGGCGCATCCTATACATTAACAAGTATGGCGCGGCGCGCTTTGGCGGGCAGCCGGAGATGTACACCGGCAAAACGCTGCACGAGATCTTCCCCGCCGCAGCTGCCGGCCCGCAGTTGCAGATGATCCGCAGTGTGATCGACACCGGCCGGCCGGTGAACACCGAAAACAGGATCCCGGACCAGGGGCGGATGCGCTGGTATCGCACCTCGATCGTGCCGGTTCTGGATGAACAGGGCCGCGCCACGCATGTGTTGATCAATAGCACCGATATCGATGATCTGAAGACCGCCCAGCAGAACTTGCTGGAGCTGAACCATACCCTGGAAGAGCGCGTGGCGCAGCGCACCGCCGAGGTGCAGGATCTGTATGACAACGCGCCCTGCGGCTACCACTTATTGGATGCCGCCGGCCGGGTGGTGCGGATGAACCAGACCGAGCTGGACTGGCTGGGCCGTACCCGCGAGGAGGTCATCAACCGCCCGTTCACCGATTTTATGCCAGCAGATGCGCTGCCGATCTACCAGGCGAACTTCCCGGTGTATTTGCAACAGGGGTTGATCCACGACCTGGCGCTTGATATGCAGCGCAAAGACGGCAGCCGGCAGCCTGTACTGGTCAGTGCGACCGCGATTTACGATGAAGCCGGCCGGTTTGTCATGAGCCGCTCGACCGTCTTTGATAACTCGAATCGCAAGGCTGCCGAAGACGCCCTGCGCGAAAGCGAAGCCAATTTCCGTACGTTCTTTGAGACCGCCACCGACCTGCTGGTGGTGGCGGCCCTGGATGGACAGATCCTGTATACCAACCTCGCGCTTGCGCATGCCCTCGGCTACTCCACAGCCGAGCTGGCGGAGATGCGCCTGCTGGATCTCAACCCCATAGCGCAGCGCGCCGAAGCCGAAGCGATCCTGGCCGAAATCTTGCGCGGCGAGCGCTCCAGCTGCCCGCTGCCCCTGCAGCGCAAAGACGGCAGCCTGGCGCCGGCGGAAGTGCGCGCCCGGCTGGGCCGCTGGAACGGCCGCCCGGCGGTATTTGGCATGATCCAAGACCTGACCGCCGAGCGCGAAGCCCAGCATCGCTTTGAGAGCCTGTTCCGCAACAACCCGGCCCTGATGACGGTCAATAACATCAGCGATGGGCGCTATCTGGATGTGAACCAGGCCTTTCTGGAGGTGACCGGCTACCCGCCCGAAGAAGTGCTCGGCAAGACGATTGCCGAGGTGGGCATCCTGGCCGATCTGGACCGCTTTGCCGAAGCCTCGCGCCGGCTGATCGGCGCAGGCCGGCTGGCCAATTTCGAGATGCAGATCCGCTGCAAGAATGGGACGCGGCGCGACGGCCTGTTCTGGGGTGAGCGGCTGACCGGCCAGCTGGGGGATTATCTGCTGATCTTCATGATTGATATCACTGAGCGCAACCAGGCGCAAGCGGCCCTGCGCGCCAGCGAAGAGACCTACCGCTCGTTGTTTGATGCCTCCAACGACGCGATCTTCCTGCTGGACCTGGATTCCACCTACCTGGCGCTTAACCCCCGGGCGGTGGAACTGCTCGGCTATCGCGACGGCGCGCAGCTAATCGGCCGCAAAGCCAGCGAGTTCACCGATCCATCCCAGGCCGGCGACGCCCAACACCGGCATGATCTGCTGCTGGCGGACGAGCGCGTCCCGGCCTACGAGTGCACGTTTGTGCGCCGGGATGGCTCGCGGGTCGAAACCGAGATCACCCTGTCGCTAGTCCGCGACCACACCGGGGAGCCAAAACAGATCCAGTCGGTGGTGCGCGATATCTCGCAACGCAAACAGGCCGAAGAAGCCCTGCGCCAGGCCAACCTGGAACTGGAGCGGGCGATGGAGATGAAAGATGATTTCCTGGCCTGTATGAGCCACGAACTGCGCACCCCGCTGACCGGTATCCTGGGCCTTTCGGAAGCGCTGCGCTACCAGGTGTATGGCGACATGAATGAGAAACAGCTGTACGCGCTGGCCAATATCGAGTCCAGCGGACGGCACCTACTGGACCTGATCACCGACATCCTGGATGTGGCCAAGATCGAAGCCGGCATGTTGGAACTGCAGACCGAGACCTGTTCGTTGAATGAGATCTGCCAGGCCAGCCTGCAGCTGACCACCGGCATGGCCCGCAAAAAGGGCCAGAAGATCAGCTATACGGCTCCGCCCGACCCGATCACCCTGCTGGCCGACCCGCGCCGGCTGAAACAGGTGCTGGCGAACCTGCTCAGCAACGCGGTCAAATACAGCCCGGCGGGCGCTTCAATCGGCCTGGAAGTGCGGCCCGGTTCACCGGACGCCGCCATACCGGACCCCGGCCTGGTGGAGATCGCCGTCTGGGATACCGGGATCGGCATCGCCCCGGACGACCTGCCCCGCCTGTTCAAGCCGTTTGTGCAGGTGAACAGCAGCCTTTCCCGGGCGCAGAGCGGCACCGGGCTGGGGCTGGTGCTGGTCAAGCGGCTGGTCGATTTGCACGGGGGCCGGCTGCAGGTGGAGAGCGCCTTGGGCCAGGGCAGCCGCTTCACCATCACCCTGCCGCTGACCGCCGGGACCGCGCCGCTGGAGCACCCGGCGGTGTCTTCGCAGCTGGACCCGCTGCCGGGGCCGGTCCAGGGCAAGCCGGCGGTGATCGCCATCGTTGACGATCACGCGGCCAACACCATCGCCATCGGCGATGTGCTAACCAGCATGAATTTCAGCGTGGTGGTGTATTCCAACGGGCAGGACTTCCTGGACAGCCTGGAAACCGCCCGCCCCGACCTGGCGCTGATGGACATCCAGATGCCCGGCATCGATGGGTTTGAGACCATCCGCCGCCTGCGCGCCCATCCCGACCGCCGGCTGGCGGCTATCCCGGTCATTGCCCTGACCGCGCTGGCGATGCCCGGCGACCGGGAGCGCTGCCT
>JBJSYW010000328.1:0-6888 GCA_046089985.1 Chloroflexota bacterium | reverse complement strand
CCCAGCGCCGCCATAAAGACGGGCAGATCATCACCGTCAGCGTCACCGTGTCGCCAGTCAAAGACGCCACCGGCCGCGTCGTGGCGGTGTCGATTATCGGGCACGATATCAGCCTGCAAGTGCAGCGCGAGGCCGAGCTGCTGGTCAGCCAGGAGGGGCAGCGCATCCTGGCCCGCCAGGCCGAGGAGAACGCCCTGCGCCATGCGGCCGAGATCCAGGATCTGTACGAGCACGCCCCAACCGGTTATCACTCGCTTGACGCCGACGGGCGCGTGCTGCTTATCAATCAGACTGAACTGGACTGGTTAGGCTGTCCCCGGGAAGAGGTGATCGGCCGGCCGTTTACGGATTTCCTGACCCCCGAAAGCCAGGCGACGCTGCGAACAAATTTTCCCAAGTTCAAGGCCCAGGGCTACATCCACGATCTGGAATTTGACCTGGTGCGCAAAGACGGCTCGGTTTTGCCCATCCTGCTGAGCAGCACAGCCATCTACGACCAGGCCGGCCAATACGTGATGAGCCGTTCGACGCTATTCGACAACAGCCGCCGCAAGCAGGCCGAGGACGCGCTGCGTTACAGCGAAGCGAAGTTTGAACAGGCTTTCTACGCCGCCCCGGTGGCGCGCACCATCCGCCGCATGAGCGACAATCGCTTTATCGACGCAAACAACCAGTTTCTCACCATCTACCACTGCACCAAAGAGCAGGTGATCGGCCACACACCGGCCGAGCTGGGCCTGCGCGATTACCTGGCGGAAGACTCCGAGCTGCAGCGGCTGCTCAAACAACAGGGCAGCTTCCACAACCTGGAATGGGAGGCGCGCACCGCCGACGGGAGTCCGCTGTACCTGCTGCTCTCGGCGGCGATCATCCACGCCGGCGGCGAAGAACACCTGATCACCACCACGGTAGATATCACCGCCCGCAAGCAGGCTGAAAAAGAGCTGCGCGAAACCCAACAGTGGCTGCGCCTGGCGCTTGAAGCGGCCGAGATCGGGCTGTGGGATTGGGACCTGGTCACAGGACAGCCCTCCATGTCGTCCGAGTTCAAAAACCAACTCGGCTACCAGGATGACGAGTTGGAGAACCGGACCAGCGCCTGGGAAGCCCTGGTTCATCCCGACGATCTCGGCCCGGCAATGGAAAAGGTTGCCGAATGCCTGCAGCGCGGCGACTCGACTTACTACAATGAGTACCGCATGCGCCACAAAGACGGGCGCTACCTCTGGGTGCTGGCCCAGGCGGCGGTGATCAAAGACGAGCAGGGCCGGCCGGTGCGCATGATGGGCTCGAACATCGACATCACCACCATCCGCCAGACCCATGACCGCCTGGAGGACAGGCCCGCCAGCTCAGCCAGGCCAACGCCGCTCTGCTGCGCGCCAACCAGGCCAAAGACGAGTTCATGGCGATGATGAGCCACGAACTGCGCACCCCGCTGACCGCCGTCCTGGGATTGAGCGAAGCGCTGGGGTCGGGCGTGTACGGCGAGTTGAACGAGAAGCAGGCCAGCCGGCTGGCAATGATCCACCAGAGCGGCGAAAAGCTGCTCTACATCATCAACGATATCCTGGACTTTTCTAAGCTAGAAAGCGGCAGCTTTGATTTGCAGCCCGAGCTAACCTCGGTCACCGCGGTGTGCATGCCGGCTGTCCAGGCAATCCAACCCGCAGCCGAAAAGAAACAGCTGCTGGTCAGCACCACGCTGGATATGGCGATCAATGAATTGGTGGTTGATCCGCGCCGGCTGCGCCAGATGCTGAGCAAGCTGCTGTCGAACGCGGTCAAGTTCACCCCTCCCGGTGGAAAAGTCGGTCTGAAGGTGACCCGCGTGAACGATGAAGCACAGCTCACTCCGGTGGTGCGCTTTACCGTGTGGGATACCGGGATCGGCATCGCCGAGGATCAGCTGGACCAGCTGTTCCAGCCGTTCGTACAGATCGACGGGGCGCTCAGCCGGCGCTACGAGGGCACCGGGTTAGGCTTGGCGTTTGTCAGTCGCCTGTGCGAGCAGATGGGCGGCAGCGTGGGCGTGGAGAGCCGCCTGGGGCAGGGCAGCCGCTTCTGGATCGACCTACCCACCGGCCTGCCGTCGGGCGAGGCAGAACAACCCAACCACGCCGGCTCGGCCCTACCGCCGCACCTGCACGTGCTGGTGGTGGAAGACAGCCCCACCAACCAGGCCCTGGTGTGCGACTTCTTGCGCTCGCTGGGCTGCCGGGTGGACAGCGCCGCCAACGGGCTGGAGGCGATCCAGCTGGCCGGCGAAAATCCGCCCGACCTGGTGCTGATGGATATCCAGATGCCGGTGATGGACGGGCTGGAGGCGATCCAGCGCCTGCGCGCCCTGCCGCAATTCAACCGGCTGCCGATTATCGCCCTGACCGCGCTGGTAATGCCCGGCGACCGAGAGCAGTGCCTGAAAGCCGGCGCGAGCGACTACCTGAGCAAGCCGATTCAACTCGACAAGCTCAGGGAGGCGATCGCCCGGGTGCTGTGAGGCCCGGCAAATATCAGGGTGTGGGGGTGGGGTCTGCCGCGCTGGCTATGCTGCTGGTGCGCAGGTACCAGCCGGTGACATTGTTAAAACGGTCGCTGGGGTCATACAGCGGGCCCATGCTGACGCCGCGCACCGAACCGTCCACGGCGTATGAGTAGACCGGGTAGAACAGCGGCAGGGCCGGCAGTTCGGCGGCAAAGCGGATCTGGAAGTTGCGGTAGCGCCGCTGGCGCTCAGTCACATCGGAGAGCACGCGCGCCTGCTCCAGGTATTCGCTCACCTGGCGATCGTCCCACTGGGCATAGTTCTGCCCGCTGGTGATCTGGGCCTGGTGCCAGAACGGATACGGGTCGGGATCGGGCGAGCGGGTGAAGTCTAACTCCACCAGCGCCGCCTGGTAGCTGCGCGGCTCGAGGTAATCGAGCACCAGTTCTTCATATGGCACAGCCTTCAAACCCACCTGCACGCCCACGTTGGCCCAGTCCTGCTGGATGCGCTCGGCGATCTGCTTGTACAGCTCGCCGTCCGGGTAGGCCAGCTGGAAAGCCAGCTTGACGTTCTCCCGGGCGCGCACATTGCCGCCCTCGGCCGGGATAGTGAACTCAGCCTTCTTGAACAACTCGACCGCTGCGTCCGGGTCATACTCGATCTGCGGCACGCCGTCATAGTGCGCCCAATTCTCGGGGAAGATCGGCCCGTTGGCCAGCATCGCCTGCCCGCCCAGCAGCCGGTCAATGATCCAGCGCCGGTTGAGGCTCATCATCAGCCCGCGGCGCACATTGGCATCCTGGAAGAAGGGCAGCTGCGGGTCATCCAGGTTCAGATAGACCATCGCCAGGCGCGGAGCGCGCCCGGTGAACAGGCCCAGCTTCTCTTCCTTCAGCGCTTCGGGCAGCGTCGCCGGGCCAACCTGGTTGATGCCCAGCACTTCCCCAGCCCGGTAAGCCGCCAGGGCAGCCTGTTCGTCGGGGTAATAGCGGAAGATCATCTTTTCAATGAACGGCTTACGCCCGTAATAATTCTCGTTGGCCACCAGCACCACCGCTCGGATGCGGTCATCCTGCACATCCAGGCCTTCAAAACGGTACGGGCCGCTGCCCACCGGAGCCAGGTTAAAACCGGCGTTGACCACTTCGGCCGGGCTGAGCTTGCCCAGCAGGTGTTTGGGCAGCACCCCGAAAGTCAGATAGTCCAGGAACGGTGAGAATGGCTCGGGCAAGCGGAACTGGATCGTCTTCTCGTCCAGCGCCAGCACCTCGACCTGCTGCCAGAACTCACGCAAATCCTGTGGCAGGGGCAGGTCTTCGCTGCGCAGCAGTTCGACGGTATAGATGATATCATCGCTGGTGAGCGGCTGCCCATCGTGCCAGGCGGCATCGGCGCGGATCGAGAAGTTGTAGACTTTGACGTCCTGGGAAATGCCCCAGGTCTCGGCCAGGTCGCCGTAGGGCAGGCCGCGCGCGTCAAAGCGGACCAGGCTGCTGTAGATCAGCCGGTCTACATCGTAATCCGCCGGGTTGTAGTAATCCAACACCGGGTTCAGGCGGCCAAAAGAGCCGACCAGCGCTTCAGCGTAGATGCCGCCGGTGGTAGGCTGGTCGGCCAGATCGACGCCCGAGATTGAACCTTGCTGCTGGCTGATCAGTAATAAACCGATCGCCCCCAGGGCCAGCACGACTACAATCAGCTGCCAGCGTAACTTTTTCATGTGCGCCTGCCCGGGAAGACCCTGGTGGCAGTTTTATCGGTCAATAAATTGCTCAAGCGCTCGCGCAGCTCAGGAGGCCAGGGTAGCGCCGATGGCCAGGCCGAAGAACAGCACGCTCAGGCCGATGGTCAGCCAGAACAGCACCCGCTCGATGCCGCGCCGGGCGGTGAAGATGCCGCCAGTGTCAGCGCCGGTCAGGCCGCCCAGGCCCGCGCCCTTGCTCTGCAGGATCACGCTGACGACCAGCGCGATCGACGTTATAATCAGGGCTACATCCAAATACGTCTTCATTCAAAAACCTCCTCAGGTTTGTTTTTCCGGGAATTAAGCAGGCTGCATTATACCTTCCTGGTTCAGAAACGTCAAATAGACATCGTTAACAGTTATGGAAGAAGCGGTTATCAACCTGCATATGCATACGTTGTACTCGGACGGTCACGTGACCCATGCCGAGATCGCCCGGGCGGCGCTGCAGACCGGGCTGGACGCAGTGATCGTCACCGACCACAATGTGTACGTCGAAGGTCCGGAGGACTACTACAGCGAAGGCGAGCGCCGGCTGCTGCTGCTGGTGGGCGAGGAGATCCACGACCAGGCGCGCCTGCCACAGAAGAATCATCTGCTGGTCTTCGGGGCCGGGCGCGAGCTGGCTCCGCTGGCCTACGATACGCGCCGCCTGCTGGAGGCGGTGCGCCAGTCGGGCGGGGTGGCCTACCTGGCCCACCCGGTGGACCCGGCTGCCCCGGCAGTGGATGAGGAGGACTTCTCCTGGGAAGACTGGCAGGTGCAGGGCTACACCGGGCTGGAGCTGTGGAACGCTATGTCGGAGTTCAAATCGCTGCTCAAGACCCGCCTGCACGGGCTGTATTATGCCTTCAACCCGCAGCGCATCGCCCACGGGCCGTTCCCCCAGGCGCTGCAGCGCTGGGACGAGCTGCTAGCAGCCGGGCAGCGCGTGGCGGTGGTGGGCGGCAGCGACGCTCACGGCTTCATCCACAGTCTTGGCCCAATCCGGCGGGTGCTGTTCCCGTACGAATTCCATTTCCAGGCCGTCAACACCCACCTGCTGCTCGACAAACCGCTGTGCGGCGAGCTGGAGGAGGACCGCGCCGCCCTGCTGCGAGCGCTGCGCCTTGGGCGAGCCTTTATCGGCTACGACCTGCCGGCTTCGACGCGCGGCTTCCGCTACACCGCCCACGGCTATGACCAGACCGCCACGATGGGCGAGGAGATTTCAGCCCAGCGCGGCGTTACCCTGCAGGTGCGTCTGCCGGCGAAGGCCGAATGCCGGTTGGTCCGTCATGGGCAGGTGGTACAGCGCTGGGACAACCAGCAGCACTGCTCGTATATCACCAGCCAGCCGGGCGCCTACCGGGTGGAGGTCTATCTGCAGTTCCAGGGCGCCCGGCGCGGCTGGATCTTCAGCAACCCGATCTACGTAAAAAGCAAATAAACTCAGCCCGGCAGGACTTTTCGCCTATTTGCAATCGCCGGGCACTTCCGCTATAATACGGAATACACTTCAGATGGGATTATCTATGGAAGATAACCGCCGCAGGGAACGCCGAAAATACCTGACTTATTTCTCCCGGGTCACCGATCATGAGTCCGGCATCATGGTCGGCTACCTGGTCGACCTGACGACCGGCGGGGCGCAGCTGGTGGGCAACATCCCGCTCGATCTGCAGATCGTGTATGACCTGCGCGTGGATCTACCGGAAGATTTCTTTGTGCAGGGGGCCATCGAGATCCAGGCCCGGGCGGTGTGGATCCAGCCGGACATCGACCCGGAATTCTACCGTATCGGCCTGCAGTTGGTCACCATCGCCCCCAGCGACCTGCTGGTGCTGCAGAAGCTGCTGAACACCTACGCCGCCAACCCCTAGACCTGCTCCAATCCATTCAGCGCCGGACTGCGTCCATCCACACCCCGGGGGCCGGCTCTAACGTAGCGCCCATATGCGGCGTAACGCGCCGGTCGTGCAGGCGCAGGCTGAAGTTGCGCAGCACATAGCCCAATACCAGGCGCGCTTCCACCTGCCCAAAGGCAGCCCCGATGCAGTTGCGCGGGCCGCCGCCGAAAGCCAGCCAGGAATACGGCTGCGGGCTGTGACCGGGTTGGTGCCGTTCGGGGTCAAAGCGGTCCGGGTCGGGCCAGCAGTCCGGGTGACGCTGGGTCAGATAGATCGAGTAGATCACCCGCTCGCCGGCGGGGATACGGTATCCGTCATACTCCAGGTCAACCGCCGCCAGGCGCGAGCCGAGGTGGATCGGCGGGTACAGGCGCAGCGCCTCGCGGATCACCTGCTCCAGGTACACCAGGCCGTTCAACTGGGCATACCCGGGCAGTTCGCCGCGCGCCAGCACCGCGTCGGCTTCAGCCTGCGCCCGGCGGTAGGCATCCGGATGGCTGCCGAGCAGATACAGCGTCCAGGCCATCAGCGCGGTGACGGTGTCGTGACCGGCGATCAGCATGGTCAGCAGTTGGTCGCGGATCAGCCCGTCTTCCATGCCGGAAGCGATCAGCAGCCCGAGCATATCCGCCGGCAGCGGCGCGGCCGCGCTGTGCTCCAGCGCAGTTGGGCTGCACTCCAGCGCAGCTCGGCGATCGGCGATCAGCTGGTACAGGTAGGCGTCCATCTGCGCCAGCGAGCGGCGGTAGCCGGGGCGCGGCGCGCCG
>JBJSYW010000327.1:0-2885 GCA_046089985.1 Chloroflexota bacterium | reverse complement strand
GTGATGATCATCGACAAAGGCCGCAAGCTGTTCGATGGGGCGCTGGCCGAGCTAAAGGAACGCTTCAGCGGCAGCCGCCAACTGATCGTTGACCTGGCCGAGCCGTACGACAACCCGGCGGTCGCCGGGGCGCAGATCGCCGCCCGGGAAGGGCTGCGCGTCACCTACCGCTTCGACCGCCGGGCCATCTCGGCTTCCGAACTGATCGGCCGCCTGAGCGCCGCCTACCGCATCAGCGACCTGTCGGTGCAGGAGCCGGATATCGAATCCACCATCCGGCGCATCTACGAGGAAAAGCTGCTCGAAATATAAAGTACAATCGGGCCATGAAATTCCGCCGCCTGCCTCCCCTGCCTTTCCTGCTCATCCTGGCCGGTTTGATCTTGCTGCCGGCAGCCTGCAGCCTGCCCGCCGGCCGCGCCATCAGCGCGCCCACCGCCCTGCCTGCAGAAGTCGATGACATCAACGCCTCTCGCGCCACCATCGCCGCTCAGTTGACCGCCATCGCCACCGGCGACCCCTTCGCCGGCGACAGCGCCGCCGCCACCCATGCCGCCCTGGCGACCCTCACCGCCGGCGCAGCCGCGCCCGCCGCCTACCCGCCCGCTTACCCACCCGGCGATCCGGCTGCGGTCCCGGCCGCCTACCCCGCCGGCGAGGCCCTGCCCACCCCCGCAGAAGCGGATCAGCCCCCCACTGACGACGCTGCAGCCGCCTCGCTCACCCCCACCGACCAGCCGCTGCCGGCCACCTCCACCCCGCTGCCCACCCGCACGCCGCTGCCATCCGATACCCCGCCCCCGTCACCCACCCTGCCGCCGACTCCCACCCCCACCGCCACCCCGCCGCCCTTCCGCGTCTCCAGCGCCGCCGCCGGGCTGGGCGCGCCCACCTGGAGCGAGGGCTTCGACGGCGATTACGCCTGGCCCTACTACAACAACGAATACCTGGCCATGCGCCTGGGCGATGGCCGCCTGGACATGACCGCCCTCACCGCAAGCCGGCGCGACCCGCGCGACAATTGGATGATCTCTCAGGAAAGCTATACCAACTTCTACCTGGAGATCAGCGTCACTCCGTCTGAGTGCGCCAGCCTGGACCGCTTTGGGGTGATCTTCCGCGCTGCCGCCGACGCCGCCCAGGGCTACCTGTTCAGCATCGCTTGCGACGGCCGTTATGCCCTGAAAGCCTGGAGCGGCGGGCGCACCTACATGCTGCTGCCCTGGACCGCCCACCCCGCCATCCGGCTGCGCCCCGCCCAGCCGCTGCTGCTGGGGGTGCGCGCCGAGGGCAGCCGGCTGACCGTCTACCTGGATGGCCAGCGGCTGGCCGGCGTCGATGACGACACGTTCTCTTCCGGCGCGGTCGGCCCGGCGGTAGGCGCCATGGAAACCGCCGGTTTCACCGCCGCCTTCGACCAGCTGCTGCTGTGGGCGCTGCCCTGAGCGCAGCAGGGCTTTAAAGCAGCAGGGAGAGACCACCGCCCAGGCGATCTCTCCCTGCTTTGAGGGCGCTTAGTTCCAGCGCCGCAGCAGGTCCACCAGCAAACGCACCCCGAAACCGGTGCCGCCGGCCGGCACGTAGGCGGTTTCATCGGCCTTCGTATACAGCGCCATCCCGGCGATATCCAGGTGCGCCCAGGCGTAATCGGTGAACTCTTTCAGGAAGATCGCCGAAGCGCCCACGCCGCCATAGCGACCGCCGGTGTTCTTCATGTCCGCCACCAGCGAGCGGATCTTATCCTTATACTCGTCGTACAGCGGCATCGGCCACAGCCGGTCATGCGTGCCCTGGGCGCTCTCCAGCAGCCGGTCGCGCAGCCGGTCGTCGGTGCTGAACAGCCCCGCCGCCACCGCTTCGCCCAGCGCGATCACGCACGCCCCGGTCAGCGTGGCCAGGTCGATCACCGCCTGCGGGTTGTACTGCTGAGCATAGACCAGCGCATCGGCCAGGATCAGCCGCCCCTCGGCATCGGTCGAGATCACCTCGGCCGTCTTGCCGTTGCTGAAGGTCAGGATATCGCCCGGGTGATAGGCGCGCCCATCCGGCATATTTTCGGTGCACGGGGTGATGGCGATCACGCGCAGCGGCAGGTCTAACTGGCCCAGCACCTGCATCGTACCCAGCACCGCCGCCGCCCCAGCCATGTCAGACTTCATCTCCTCCATGTGCTCGGCCGGCTTGATCGAGATGCCGCCGGTGTCAAAGGTGATGCCCTTGCCCACCAGCACCACTGGCTGCAGATCGGTGCGCCCGGCGTTGTACTCCAGCACGATGAACTTCGGCTCTTCCTCGGCCCCCTGCGCCACACCCAGGAACCCGCCCATGCGGCGCTCAGCCGCCCAGGCCCGGTCGCCCACGGTCAGCTGCATTCCGTACGCATCGGCGATATCCTCCGCCACCTGCGCCAGCAGGCTGGGCGTCGCTTCGCCCGCCGGCATGTTGACCAGGTCGCGCGCCAGGTATACGCCCACCGCGGTGGCCTCAGCCAGGCGCGCCCCGCCCTGCAGCTCGCCGGCATCTTGCCCGTCCGCCGCGCACAGGCGCAGTTCGTCCACCTCAGGCTTCGCCTCGCCGCCGGTCTTCTTGTCGTTCACCCGGTACAGCCCCAGCAGCGCCCCTTCGACCCACGCCCGGGCGGCTTCAAACGCCCCCAGCGTGCTCACGCCGGGTGTATCACAGGCCACGCTGTGCCCACCCAGCTCACGCGCCTTCTTCAGCGCCGAGGCTGCTGCCCGCCGGGCGGTCTCCAGGTTGAATGCGGCGGCCTTGCCCAGCCCCACCAGCACCACCCGCCGGGCCGGGATCGCCCGCCGGGTGTACAGCACCGCCGTTTCGTGGTGCTTGCCGCTGCTGTCTCTGATACGGCCCTTGAAATCCCCCTC
>JBJSYW010000326.1:0-2696 GCA_046089985.1 Chloroflexota bacterium | reverse complement strand
GCCCATCAGCGCCAGGCTACACAGCGATTCGTACAGGAACAGCGGGTGGAAGTGGGTGTACTGCTCGAAGCCCGGCAGGCGGTGCTGCGGGGCAATCGGGATCGCCCAGGGCAAGTTGGTGGGGCGGCCGTACAGCTCCTGGTTGACGAAGTTGCCCCAGCGCCCAATGGCCTGGCCCAGGGCCAGCCCGGGAGCGGCGATATCGGCCCACTCGGCGAAGCTCAGCTTATTCCGGCGGCAGTACAGCAGCAGCGCCAGGGCGCCGCCGATCACCGCCCCGGGGATGCCCAGCCCGCCTTCCCACACCGCCAGCGCGTCGCGCGGGTGGGTCAGGTAGAACGCAGTGGTCAGCCCCTGAGCGGCCATCGAGGGCGGCGGGGTGAAGATGTGCCACAAGCGCGCCCCGACGAGGCCGGCGATCAGCAGCCAGATCAGCGCGTCCCAGACGATCTCCGGGTCTTTACCCCGGCGGCGGGCCTGCCAACTGGCCAGCAGAGCGCCGGCCAGCGCTCCGCTCATCAGGATCATCCCGTAAAAGCGAATCCACAACGATCCGAAGATCTGAATCCCCGGCATGGCTCAGTCCTTCTTCTCGTACGCCTGGCGGCGGATATCGACGATGCGCTGCAGGGCGGTGATGTTGGCAAAGATGGCGATGATCCATACGCCCACGCTGGGGAAGTTGAAGATCAGCGACGGCGCCAGCACCAGGTAGCGCTCCATGCGGGTCAGGATGCCGATTTTGGTGTCCCAACCGAGCGATTGGCCGCGCGAGCGTACGTACGAGACCAGCACCGAGCCGGCGGCGGCGGCGAACACCGCCATCACCGACAGGCTGTCGCCGGCGGCGGCGTAGTAATACAGCAGCCCGGCGAAGATCACCAGTTCGGAGTAGCGATCAGTGACCGAATCGACGAAAGCGCCAAAGTGTCCCGCCATGCCGCGCAGGCGCGCCATCGTGCCGTCCAGCGCGTCCACCGGTCCCATCAGCAGGATCACCAACCCGCCGATAGTCATTTCCCCACGCGCCAGCAGCAGCGCGCCAACAACGTTCCCCGCCAGTCCAAGCAGGGTCATTGCGTTGGGGGTCAGCCCCAGGCGGTTGAAAAACGCCCCCAGCGGGTCCAGCACGCCTTTGAAAACCACGCGCGCCTGGTCGGTCAGCGTTGCGGGGGATGCTTCTTTCTTTTTCACGCTCTCCACAGTTGGAAATTCACCTTTCTACTCGATGTTTTCCAGGGCGCGGCGCACCTGGCCGAAGCGGGCGCGCATCCCCAGCATAAACGTCAGCGCGGTGATCCCGGCGATGACGATCTTGGTCAGATCCAGCACCGGCTCGACGCGTACGCCTTGCGGCGAAGCGATCACCACCGCCACCGGGCGCGAGAAGACCCGCCCGCCGCCGCCGCCCCCGCCGCCGTCGCCGCTGCTGCCTTCATCATCGCCGCCCTGGCCCAGGCCGACCCCAAAGCCAACCACCGAGACGATCTCGGCCGCGGGCAGGATCACGGTTTCCTGGTGGCGCACCGGCTCGCCGTAGACTGCGTCTACTGCGGCGGTGGAGAGGAAGGTCTCCATCGTGTTTTCGACCGCCGCGATTGAGGGGTTGGTGCGGTAGGGGTAGATCTCGCCGTCGAATTCGCCGTCGTCAAATTCTTCTTCGAAGTCGTCATCAAATTCCAGTTCGTCGTTGCCGTCCATCTTCGGTCTCCTTAATCATACAGAGCATCACGCGCTGCGCTCAGCGCCGGCGCTGCAGCAGCGCGTACAGCAGGACCACAATTACAGCGGCCCAAATTACCCGGCGGGTGTGGTCCACTATCGGGAGCACCTGCTCAGTGCCATCTGCCTGGCGCACCAGCACAGCGGTGGGGCGGACCCAGCTCAGCCGGGCGCGGGGCAAACTCCCCAACTGCACCACCTGGTAGAAGGGGGTCACGCGCCGGCCGGAAACGGCCAGCGGTGCGCCGCTGTAGGTTTCGATCTTCAAAAGGCCGGCCATCTCAGGCCGGTTCGCCGCCTGGAGCCGGCGGCTCATCGGGCGGGGGAACAACCGGCGCGGCGTCAGCCGGCGCGCCGTCAACCGGCGCGCCGTCAGCGGGCGCGGCGTCGGCCGGCGCGGCGTCAGCCGGCGCGGACCAGCGGTTGATCACCTTCTGCAGCTCGGTGTTGACGGTCTGCAGGGCATCCAGCAGCTCTCCGCGCACCTTGGCCTGCACCTCCGGGGTGCGCAGGCGCTCGCCCACCTGCTCGACGCTGGTCTTGACCTGGTGGGCGGCCTGGCTGTTGGCCAGGTTCTCGGCTTCGCGTTTCAGCGTCAGGCCCAGGTCGGCCAGCCCGCTGACCACGTCGTCGCGCATGCGCTTGCTCTCCGGGGCATCCCAGGCGGTGCGCATCGCATCCACCAGGTTGCGGCCCAGGCTCTCGAACTCACGGCGCAGGCTCTCTTCATTATTCGGCTGTTGCTCATTCGGCTGTTGCTCGGACATCATCCACCTCCTGGAACATCATCCAATTGTGCCCCAAGTCAGGCGATTAAGCAAGAGGGGGTTCTCCTGCGGCCTCGGCCGGCGGGCCTTGACAGCCGGGCGGGTCACGCTACAATCGTCCATTATATCCTGTGGGAGTGAGAAGCCGATGCGCAACCGGAAAACGATTGGGTTATTGAGCGCCCTGGCGCTGTTTGGGGTGGGGCT
>JBJSYW010000325.1:0-3815 GCA_046089985.1 Chloroflexota bacterium | reverse complement strand
CAGATTGCAGGGTACGATGTGGTTGAAAATTCGTTGGAAGTGCGCAAGCGGGTTGGGTATATGCCGGAGACGGTGCCGCTCTACCCGGAAATGACCGTCTTTGATTACCTGAAGTTCATGTCCGACCTGCGCCGCGTGCCGGACGCCGAGGACCGGATCGACGAACTGCTCGATACGCTGCACCTGGGCGACCGGGCCGACAGTATCATTGGCAACCTGTCCAAGGGCATGCGCCAGCGCGTAGGGCTGGCCCAGGCGATGGTCCACCGCCCGGATGTGCTGATCCTGGACGAGCCGACCATCGGCCTTGACCCGGCGCAGATCATCGAGGTGCGCAACCTGATCCGCGAGGTCGGCCGCCAGCATACCATCATGCTCTCGACCCATATCCTGTCGGAAGCGCAGCAGGTTTGCAACCGGGTGTTGATTATCAACCGCGGTCGCATCGTGGCTGAAGACACCCCAGAGATGCTGCAGGCGCGCCTGACCGGCGCCAAGCGCGTGGTGATGCAGGTCAGCGGCGATACTGACGGCCTGGAAGGCATGCTGGCGCAGGTCTCGGGGGTGATGCATGTGCGTACCCTGGAGCTGGGCAAGCTGGAGTTTGAAACATCCCCCGGGTATGACCCGCGGCCCGATGTGGCCCGCCTGGTGGTGAACGCCGGGTTGGGACTGATGGAAATGCGCCCGGTGGGGCTGAGCCTGGAAGAGATTTTCCTCCAGCTGACCCGCGACGAACCTGCTCCGCTGGAGACAGCCGGCGACGATCTGCTGGACGAGATCGACGCCGAAGGTGTGGACGTTCCATAAAATAGCCAGGGAACAAAACCGATGCAAAACATCTGGACGATTGCAAAACGAGAATATGCGTTGTATTTTGCCAGCCCGGTGGCCTATATGCTGGCCTTTTTCTTGCTGCTGATCTTGGGGTTCTTCTTTTATTACTCGATCTCCATCGCTACCTCGGCGATCGGGATGCAGCAGGGATATATCCCCGGCGTGGATATCATCATCCAGCCGATGGCAGTGCTGCTGGTGCTGCTGATCCCGGCGCTGACCACGCGCCTGCTGGCTGAAGAGCGCCGCCTGGGCACCATCGAACTGCTGATGACCGCCCCGGTGCGTGATTTTGAGCTGGTGCTGGGCAAGTGGCTGGGCGCGTTCCTGCTGCTGCTGACTTTCCTGGCCGTGACGCTGATCTACCCGGTGATCCTGAACCAGGTGGTCAGTCCGGGCATCGACCAGGGCCCGCTGCTCACCGGCTACCTGGGGTTGATCCTGCTGTGCGCGGCAACCACCGCGGTGGGCGTGCTGATCTCCTCGCTGTTCACCAACCAGATCGCCGCCTTTGCCACTACGATGGGCGCGATCATCTTCCTGTGGTGGATCATTGGGGTGATCGCCCAGATCGCCGGCCAGTTGGGCGGCGGTTCCGAATGGCTCAGCTACCTGGATTACAGCGGCCATTTCTATAATACGTTTGTGCGCGGCATCATCGATCTGCGCGGCCTGGTGTATTACCTGAGTGTGACCGTGCTTGCGCTGTTCCTGAGCACGATGTCGGTGGAAGTGCGGAGGTGGGGATAATGAAACCGGAATGGCGTCGCTACGCCCCCCTGGGTTTGTACCTGTCCGGCCTGGCCGTCCTGGCCTCGATCGGTCTGTTTGTCATCCAGCGCCAGTTCAACCTGGCGCTGCAAATCAGCCTGGGCCTGATCGTGGTCGGGCTGGCGCTGTTCACCCTGCTGGACCCCGACCGGGTGCGCCGGGCGCTGACCGGGCGCCAGGCCAGATATGGCAGCAACGCCCTGCTGCTGACCCTGGGTTTTGTCGGCATCCTGGCAGTGGTCAATTACCTGGCCTTTAATAACAATAAGACCTGGGACCTGACCGAGGATAAGCAGTTCACCCTGGCCCCCGAGACGGTCGACCTGCTGGGCAAGCTGAGTGAGCCGGTCACCGCCAAAGCGTTCTTCACCGCGCGCACCCCGTCGGACACGGCCCGCACGCTGCTAGACCAATTCAAGCAGCAGAGCCAGGGTAAGTTCGATTACCAGTTTATCGACCCGGATAGCGATCCGCTGGCGGCCGAGCAGGCCGGCATCACGCAGGACGGCTCGATCGTGCTGTACATGGGTCAGCGCCAGCAGAGCGTGCGCTTTGCCAGCGAGCAGGAACTGGCGGGCGGGATGGTGCGCCTGATGAACCCGGAAGCGCGCACGATCTACTTCCTGACCGGGCACGGCGAGTATGATCCGGACGCCAGCGGCGACAAGTCGTACGCGCAGGTCAAGCGCGCCCTGGAGGGCAAGAACTACACTGTCAAGCCGCTCAACTTGCTGGCTGCCGGGCAGATCCCTGCCGACGCCAGGCTGATCGTCGTAGCCGGGCCGCGCCAGCCGCTCGACCGGACCGAGATCGACCTGATCGCCGCTTACCAGGCGCAGGGCGGGGCGCTGATTGCTATGGAAGAGCCGGTCCCGCTGACCGAGTATGGCGACGCCGCCGATCTGCTGGCCGAATACCTGCAGTCCAACTGGAACATCAGCCTGGGCAACGACATCGTGGTCGACCTGACCTCGCAGCAGCCGTTCGCCCCATACGCCGCCAGCTATGGCTCGCACCCGATCACCCAGCCGATCCTCCGCACGGCTACGCAGTTCCCCACGGCGCGCAGTGTACGCGCCGCGGCCGCCGGCGGGGCGGGGGTCAGTTTGGTAGAACTGGTGCTGACCGACCAGCAGTCGTGGGCCGAGACCAGCCTGCAGGGCATCGTCGATGGGTCGTCGGAAGTCAAGTTCGATGAAGGCGTCGACCTGCCAGGCCCGGTATCGCTGGCTGTGGTGGCCGAAAACCTGGAGACCAAAGCTCGCACGGTGGTATTTGGCGATTCCGATTTCGTAATCGACGCCAATTATCGCGCCTATGCCAACGGCGACCTGCTGATGAACGCAGTGGACTGGGCCATCGGGCAGGAAAACCTGATCAGCCTGACACCCAAGGACGCCACCCAGCGCATGGTGGTGCCGCCGCAAAACGCCGTGATGAACTTTATCTTCCTGGGCACGGTAATCATTCTACCGGCGCTGGCGTTGTTTGGCGGCGTGTGGACCTTTATCCAGCGCCGGCGCAGAGGGTAGGCCGATGGTTCGCAAGTCAACCTGGATCGTACTGGCGTTGTTCCTGCTGCTGGCCGGCGGCGCGTACCTGTACAGCCGCAGCCAGCAGCCGGGCGTTGAAGCCACCCCGGCAGCTTCGGAAGACCTGGGCTACCTGCTGGACCTGCCCTCCCCGCTGAGCGCAGTGCGCATCGAGCAGGTGGGCGGGCGCATGATCGAGCTTGAGCGCGACGGCCATGGGCAGTGGCAGATCCGCTTCCCGGCCGGCCTGCAGGCCGACCCGCAGAGCGCTGAATCGACCCTGGCCCAGCTGGCCACCGTGCAGGTGATCAGCCGCCTGGAGAATGCCCCCGACCTGGCGGCGATGGGCCTGGATCAACCGGCCTACCGCCTGCTGCTGACCGGCCAGGATGGCAAACAGACCGTAGCCAACGTCGGTAAGCTGACCCCCACCGGCAGCGGGTACTACGTGCTGGTCAGCGGGCGGGGCGCAGTGGTAGCCAACCGCTATGTGCTGGACTCGGTGCTGGGCCTGGCAGAGAACCCACCGCTGCTGCCTACTCCGGAGCCGGCCCTGCCGGCAGCGCCGGAAACCCCGCCGGCAGCACCCTAACAAGGTCGGCGATTTCCTATGCATTTGTAGGAAATTGGGTATTGATTTTGACAAAAAAAGAATGTATTCTGGTTGTAAGCTGC
>JBJSYW010000324.1:0-3670 GCA_046089985.1 Chloroflexota bacterium | reverse complement strand
AGGCGCGCCGGGTACATGACGCCGCCGGCCTGCCGGCAGATGAAATGGTGAACCTGTTAGGCGTGGCTGCAGCGCGCCTGGCGCGCAGCGCGCCCGGCGCGGCCCCCACCAGCACGCAGGCCGATACGCAGCCGCTGGTCCCGCTTCCCGCGCCCACCGGCCCGTTGGCCGATACCCAGCCGCTGGTCCCGCCGACCGCGCCGCCCGGTTCGCCGGCCGATCCCCAGCCGCTTGCGCCGGGCGGCGCTTTCCCGCTGCTGCCGGGGTTCCTGCGCCTGCCGCTGCCCAGCTACACTGCCAGCGGGAACGGGATTGAGCCAGGCGGGACCCAGGATCTGGATGTCCACCAGGCGCGCCAGGGTGACCGCACGCTGTACGTGTACACCCTCTCCACCCGGCGCTGGGTGAGCCTGAGCCGCGCCCAGGACCGCCTGGCCCTGGCTGCCGCCACCGGACGCAGCATGGACCGCCGGGGCATCTTGCCGGGCGACCTGGTGCTGCTGCGCCTGGTTGTTCAGTACCCGATGAACCGGGATATCGTGGCGGCTCAACTCCACGACGATGCCACGGCGACCGACCTGGATGATCGCCTGATGCTGAAGCAGTACATCCGCTCCGGCGACCAGTACGCGTTGATCCCCCAAAGCACTGATCCGTCGTATGCCGCGCGCAGTTTTGCTATCTCCGACCCGCAGGTGAGCATCCTGGGTGATGCCGTCTTGCTCTTCAGCCCTCACCCGCCCGGCCTGCCGGCGTGATCGAGCGTCTAATTCCGCGGTTTTGTTTTATACTGTAGATAACTGAGCGTCCTGTTTCGATCCCCAGTAGAATCCATCGAGGGAGGCCCGCTGTGGACTTTTCTGCTTCGCCTGAAAACCCGGTGTTGGTAATCGGCGCTGCCGGGGTCGATATGGTCGGCCGGCTGCGCTCCGAACTGCAAATGGGCGGGTCGAACCCGTCTCAGATCCGCGTTTCGTTTGGCGGGGTGGCGCGCAATGTGGCGGAGAACCTGGCTCGCCTGGGGCACCCGGTGCAGCTGATCACTGCCGTTGGCAATGACGCCAACGGCGAAGCGCTGCTGAGCCACACCGGCGCGGCCGGGGTCGACGTTGCCGCGGCGGTGCGCTGCGAGCAGTACCCCACCGGCGCCTACCTGGCTACGATCGATGCACGCGGCGCACTGCAGTTCGCCCTGGACGATATGCGCGCCATCTCGGCCCTGACCCCTGAACTGCTTGACCAGCGCGCGGAGCTGTTCGCCGGCGCTTCGATGCTGTTTGTGGACGCCAACCTGTCGCCGGCTGCCCTGCGGCATGCGCTGTCGCTGGCCCGCAAAGCGCGCCTGCCGGTGTGCGCCGATCCGACCTCACGCGCATTGGCCCGCCGCCTGGCGCCGCATCTGAGCCGGCTCAACCTGGTGACGCCCAACCTGACTGAAGCGCTCGAGCTGTGCGGTCTGCCCGCCGTGCCGGGGACTGCCGTGCCGGGGACCGACGGGCATGAGACCGACGGGGCGGGGGCGGCCATGGTGGACGCCGGTCTGGCGACGGCCCGCAGCCTGGTGAACCACGGAGTGAGCATCGCTATCGTCACCCTGGGGCCGGGCGGGGTGGCTTACGCCGCCTCCGAGTCGCGCGGCCATGTCCCGGCGCTGCGCACCGACCTGGTCGACCCGACCGGCGGTGGAGACGCACTGACCGCCGCGGTGATCTTCGCCCTGCTGAACGGTATCCCGCTGGATGACGCCGTGCGCCTGGGCGTCTCAGCCGCCACGCTGACCTTGCGTTATCCCGACAGCGTGGCGCCGGACCTGACGCGGGAAAAGCTGGATGACGAGCTGGTGATCTGAAATCCCGACCGGCGCGGCCGCGCCCGCCGGATCACGTGAACAAAGGAGAGAACGATGCACGATCAAATTATCTTCCAACCTGAAGTGCGCCTGGCGCTTGAAGACGGCCGCCCGGTGGTGGCGCTTGAGTCGACCGTGATCACCCACGGGCTGCCGTACCCGTATAACCGCCAGGTGGCCGAAGAGATGGAAGCCGAAATCCGCTCGGCCGGGGCAGTGCCGGCGACTCTGGCGCTGCTCGACGGGCGGCTGCACGCCGGCGTGACCCCCGAACAGCTGGAGCGCCTGGCCCAGGCGCACGAGATGCACAAGATCTCGCGCCGCGACTATGCCCCGGCGATGGCGTTGGGCTGGTCCGGCGGCACCACCGTCGCCGGCACGATGCTGGCTGCCCAGGTCGCCCGCATCCGCGTCTTTGCCACCGGCGGTGTTGGCGGTGTGCACCATTTTCCGGCCTATGATATCTCGGCCGACCTGCCTGAGCTGGCTCAGTCGCAGGTACTGGTGGTATGCGCCGGGGCTAAGGCCATCCTGAATCTGGACGCCACCCTCGAGTACCTGGAGACTGCCGGGGTGCCGGTGATCGGCTACCAGACCGACGAATTCCCGGCCTTCTACTCGCGCGAGAGCGGCTTGCCGGTGAGCGTGCGCGCCGATAGCCCGGCCGAGGCTGCCGCCATCGCCCGCGCTCACTGGCGGCTGCCGGGAGCGGGCGGGCTGTTGGTGGGCAACCCACCCCCGGTCGAGAGCGCCCTGCCGCGGGCCGAGGTGGAGCAGCACATCCAGGCGGCCCTGGCCGAAGCAGCCGAGAAGGGCGTGCGCGGCCAGGCGGTTTCGCCGTTCCTGCTGTCGCGCGTGGCCGAGATGAGCGGCGGCGCCAGCATGACCGCCAACATGGCCCTGCTGCGTAACAATGCCCGCCTGGCGGCCCAGATTGCCTGGGCGTTGGCCGAGGCGCAGTAACCCGGCCCGGTTAAACAAAGCCCGCGCCGGCTACTGCGGTGTGGCGGTGGGGGTGCGCGTCAGTGTCGGAAAGGCGGTGGGGCGCACCGTGTTAGTAGCCGGCGCGGTGGGCGTCCAGGTCGGCCGCTGCGTGGGGGTCGCCGTGCGGGTCGAAGTCGGCCAGGCGGTGGGCTTAAGCGTGGGGGTGGGCGACAGGTACGGCCCGGGGGTGGGGCGCGGCGTGCTGCTGGGCCGGGTGGTGGCGGTGGGCCGGGGGGTGCGCGTGGCGGTCGGCGTGCGTGTAGGCGTGGGGCTGGCGGTGGCGGTGTTGGTGGGCGCCGGGGTGGGCGCTTCGCCCTCCACGATGAACTGTCCCGAGACCTTGAACTCCATCCCTACGAAAATCTGCACCTCGTAGACGCCCGGCTGCCAGGCGCTGGGCTCTGGGCCCCAATCGGTGTAACCGTAGCCGCCCGACCCGCCGTTCCAGGGGATGGTCTCGTAGTGCACCAACTCGCCTGCCCGGTACCACAGTGCGGTCCACTGCGAGCCGACCGCCATGCCCTCGTAGCTGAACAGGGCGTACATGTGGCTGATCGGATTCTGGAATACCGTGCCCGGTTTCAGCGGGCGGTACAGGTTATCCATCCCGTCGGTGAACTGCAGTGGGCTGAAGCTGGCCGCCGGGTTGGGGGTGATGGTGCTCTCGAACAGCATCTCCACCGCCAGCGGCACGTTGGGCGTGGGCGTGACGGTGGGCGTGTCGGAGACCGACTTGGTGGGGGTGATGCTGGGGGTGAGCGAGATGGTGGGTGTCAGCGAGATGGTGGGGGTGAGTGTGATGGTGGGGGTCAGCGTGGGGGTGGTGGTGGGCGGGAA
>JBJSYW010000323.1:0-9017 GCA_046089985.1 Chloroflexota bacterium | reverse complement strand
GAAGGAAGGCCGCCCGCTGGTGCTGGTGGTGCGGGAAGCCCCGCTGCACCCCGGTCACCTGCGCCTGATGGCCCAGGCCGCCGAAGCTGGGGCGGTGATCTTCCCCCCGGTGCCCGCGTTTTACGCCCGGCCGTCCAGCGTGGCCGAGATTGTCGATGGCATTGTTGGGCGGGTGCTGGCGCGCCTGGGCATCCAGAGCGACCTGTACCACCGTTGGAAGGATGGCTGAGCCATGACCGATCGTAATTTGGATAAAGCGGCTCGCTGCGGCGAGCCGTCGTATGTCTGGCGGGCCGGGCAGCAGCGCCGGCTGGAGATGATCCTGGCTGCCGCCGGGCCGCGCCTGTACGGCCGGGTGCTTGAAAACGGCTGTGGCGTGGGCATGTACGTCGACCGCCTGGCGCGGGCTGTCGCCGCTGGACCTCAGCCCGCCGCCGGGCAGGTGGTCGGCCTGGAATATGACTTCGAGCGCGCCGCCGAGGCGCTGCAGGCGACTGAGGCGCACCCCCGGCGCGGGATTGTCAACGCCGGCGGAGAGGGGCTGCCCTTCCCCACCGGGAGTTTTGACCTGGTGCTGAGCCACGAAGTGCTTGAGCACGTGGCCGATGACCGCCAGGCGGTGTGTGAGATGCACCGCGTGCTGCGCCCCGGCGGGCGCATGGTGATCTTCGTCCCTAACCGCGGCTATCCGTTTGAGACCCACGGCGTGTACTGGCGCGGCGCATACCGCTTCGGCAACATCCCGCTGGTGAATTACCTGCCGCGCCGCCTGCGTGACCGGCTGGCTCCGCACGTGCGCATCTACAGCGCCGGCGACCTGGCCCACCTGTTCGATGGGCTGGCGGTGCGTTTCATCCAGCGCACCGTCATCTTCGGCGCTTACGATAACATCATCGCCCGCCGCCCGGGTCTCGGCCGGGCCCTGCGCGCCGCGCTGCAGGCGATGGAAGCCACCCCGCTGCGCGGCCTGGGCCTGTCGCATTTCTGGGTGGTGGAAAAAATCTAGCCTTCCCTGCCTCTCCCACGCGTTTGCGCCCGCCTGCCGCGCTCCGGCGGAATTCGCGGGCTTTTTACGCCGGCTGCCCCGGCTTCTTGGGGTAGAATGGCGAGGGTAAAATGGATCGGTATGTCTTCAACTCGCAAAATTGCCCTGATCGTCTGGCTGTTGTACCAGGGGCTGTCGATCGTGATGTTTCGCGGCGTGATCGCCAGCATCCCCAGCATCTTGCGCGGCGAAGCGGTCATCAATGCCGACGAACTGGTCCCGTTTTTTAACCCCCACAGCCAGCTGCTCGACCAGGCAGCCGGGAAGTTTAACCAGCTCACCAACGGTTTCGAGTTCCGCGTGCGCTACTCGTTCCACACCACCTGGATGCGCTATTACAAGGTGCTGCCGTTTGCACTGGTCCTGGTCGTCCCGCTGATTGCCTACGGCTCCTACCTGGCGGTGGCCTGGTTCCTCAGCCGGATACTGCCCGACTATAAGTCCGAATCGATCTATATCATCACTGCCGCCCCGGTCCTGGTGATCTTCCTGATTATGGATTACGCCAAGATCACCCACTTCTACACCCTGATCCTGGGCTTTTCGCTGTACGTCATCGCCATCGTGCTGGTCACCTATGGTCTGATCTTCCCGCAAAAGCAGCCCTATAAGCCGATCGTCGCCGCCTGCCTGGTGACGCTGATCAACCCCGCCGTGCATTACCTGGTGCTCTTTGCCCTGTTCATGGCGCTCACGGTGGCTGTGCTGGTTCTGCTCGATGGCTGGACCGCTCTGCGTTCCGGCGCCTGGCGCATCCTACTCAACCCGGGCCGGTGGCTGCCCGCTTTGCAGGCTGCCCGGCGTGACTGGCGCCGGGTGGCGGTTGAAAACCGCTTCCTGCGCAGCGTGGGCGCTTTCGTGGTGCTGGTCTTCGCCACCCTGATCCCTTATGCCCTGTTTGTCAAGTTCTACGCGCTGCGCGGCGTGCCCAACCTCTCGGAGACTGTCCCCGGGGATTACTACTTTATTGTCGATGCATCGATCTCGCCCGGTCATTTGCTGGCATTTGACATGGCTGGGATCATGGACAAATACACCACCGGCGATTACCTCTCCAAGACGCCGCGCTGGGCCAACAGCGTCTATACCCTGCTGATGATGCTGCCGCTGCTGTGGGGCCGTATGCGCCGTTCGTTGTTCAGCAGCGACGCGATGCGCTCCTTCGCCATCGTAGCCTATGCCGGGATCATCTTCTCGATGTGGGCCACGCTGGGCTATTCCGAGCCGTCCTGGATGCCTACCTTCCACCGCACGATCGCCTTTATCAGCAACTTTGCCAATGGCACCCAGACCCTCCCCGGCGACCTGGTGGTCAAGCTGCTTGCCACCATCGTGCAGGTGCTGCGCTTCCCGCACCGCTTCGAGTTCATCATGTTCGTGATGGCCTGCGTGATGGCGCCCATGTCGCTGGTGTGGATGGAAGGCCAGGCGTCGGCCTGGCTGCGGCAGCGCTTCAACGCCTCGCCGCTTGCCCGGGGCGCGGACGATCCGGCGGCTTTGCCCGCTGCCCGCCGGCTGCGCCCGCGCCGGCGAGCCGGAACGCAGCCGGCCTGGCGGCGGGGTTGGGCGCGCTTGCGCAGCGCCGTCAAGGTATCGCCGGCGCGCCGGCGCGCCGGGCTGCTCGCCAACCTGCCGCTGATTGTGGCGCTGCTGGCGCTGGTGCCCATGCTCTCCAACGCGGCCTACGTGCGCGTCTTCCTGTCTGGAAATTTCAGCAACTTCCTGGCTGCCTACCCGGTCGGCCCGCTCCAGGAGGTCAAGCAGGCGCTGCTGCGCCTGCCGCCTGGTAAGGTGGTCGTCCTGCCGCCCACCGAGACCGCCAAGGCCCAGCTGGACATCAACGACGTCGACCACAAGTTCATCGATAAGTTCCACATCTACTACCTGGACCTGCCCAGCTATTACTACGGCCTGACCGGCGACTCGGATAACAAGCACGAGTTCTTCCTGCTGCTGCGCGCCCTGTATTACCAGCAGGCGTGGTGGATCAATATCGCGCGCGACCTGAACCTGCGTTATATCGTCATAAACAAGGAACTGCGCGCCACGACCGTCGGCGGGCAGGAGTACCTGCGCGAGATCGAGCGCATACTGGTGCCCGAGTTTGACCGGCGCAGCGCCTATGTCCGCAAGCTGCTCGAGAACGAGAGCTATGTGCTGTACGAGTTTATCGACCTGCCGCGCGCCGAGCGCGTCCCGCTCTACATCGACACCGACTGGAGCACCTTCGTCCAGATCCTGACCGCCAACCTCGATCTGACCCGCTATTATGACCTGCGCCATTCAAACGTCTCGGACGACCTGACTGGCTACGACCAGTTGGTGGTGGTTGCCAGCAGCGAGCACGACGCGGCCCTGGACCTGTTCATCAAGGCCAACCCGACCCTCTTCTTCCAACCCAGCAGCACGATCCTGCCCTTCAACCCCGATCTGATCTCCAGCGCCTATTACCTGTCGCCGATGTTTCGCCTGTTCCAGTTCTTCTCAGACAGCAAGTGGAACCGCATCAATATGATCACCCCTGGCCTGTGGGGCACGCTGAAGGGGGCTTTTATCGGCGTCCCGCGCCCCACCGAGTTCCGGATCGATGTGACCCTGCCGGAGGACGGCGAATACCGCCTGCTGATGCGCGGCGCGGCCGCCTCCAACCAGCTGATCGCCACCTCCCGGCTCTTCACTGCGCCGCAGTGGTATCAACTGACCTCCGACCCGAAGAACCTGGCCTTTTACGATAAGACCCAGGTGTTTGCCGCCCGGCGCGTCCCGATGGACATCAGCGCCTACTCGCAGAGCGACCTGGACCACCTCATCCCCAGCGACGTGGTGATTATCAACTCGCGCTACCAGTACTTCGACCTGGGCGTTGTGACCGGCAAGAAGGGCAAGTACACGATCTATTTTGACAAGACCGACAACACCCCGCTGCTGGTCGAAGGCATCACCGCCGTGCCGGAAGAATTCTACGCCAACCTGGCTTTCCCTGAGAACGTGACCCTGCTCTCCCGCGACCAGTTATGCTGCGGTCCGTTGATCCAGCAGCCGTGATTGGTTAGTATAATTCCTTTTCTACTAACCCGGTGTTGAGCAGAATATTCAAGTACGCAGAAATATGGCGGTCGCTGATCCCGGCGGTATCGGCGATCTCTTTCCACCGGGTGATCAGACGTGTCTTTCCCACCCGCCGGCGGCCGTAAAGCATGAGCAAGGCCGCCCGCTGGCTCTCTCACTGCTCCTGCAGAACCTGAAGTTCCCGGCTGCGTCCGTAGAAAGGCAGGCTTTCTTCCAAATTTGAATCATCTCTCCTGGCAAAGGAAATTTGTGTAATGGAAATTAGTGTAATCTAAATTACTCAGATCGGCAGTATGAACTTCAGCGTTGGGGTTTAGGCGCGGACGGGTTGAACTACCGGTGAATGAATCGGATGCGTGCTGAACCGGCCCCGCCGCTGAACGATTTCGTGCCCGACCGGCATAACTATGTAGCCATGGAGGCGGGCTTGCCGGGGCGCAGCGCCAGCACCAGCGACAGCGCCAGGAACAGCGCTCCCATCACCACCACCTGCACCCACACCACCTGCGCCAGCGTATCGTGGAATGCGGCGATCCCCACCACCTGCGCCACCCCGGCCGCCAGCGTCAGCCCCGTCTCGCGCCCCTGGCCCAGTGACAGCCGGTAGTTGACCACTACGTTCGCCAGCGCATACAGCGTGGTCGCCAGCGCATACAGCCACAGCAGCGGCGCCACCCCGGTGTACTTCGCCCCGAACAGCACCCTCACAATCTCTTGCGGGAACGCCAGCGTTGCTAGCACGACCGGCAGCGAGATCCCGCCCACCATCCCCAGCGAGACCCACAGCAGGTGCCGGTACGGCTCGCCGCGCTTGTGGCGCTGCGTCACCAGTGGGAACATCGTTGTCACCACCGACCAGGTGGCGAAGAACACGATCCGCCCGATCAGCGCCAGCGCCGCATACTGCCCAGCTGCCTCGGCCGGATAGAAGCGCCGCACCAGCAGGATATCGCTGTTGTTGATCAGGATCTGGCTGGCCTGCGAGATCAGCACCGGCAGCGCGAACAGCAGCGCCGCCCGCCGCACGTCCGGATCCAACGCCGCGCCGGCCCCTAACCCGCGCCCGGCCGGCAGCGTCGCCAGCCAGGTGGCTACGAACGACAGGCTGATCCCCAGCACCGCCCCGTTGACCGACAGCCCCGCCCACACCAGCAGCATCCCCAGCAGCAGCCGCGACCACATCTCGGTCTGGTAGGTCAGCGCCAGCGCCACGAAGCGCGTCTGCCCTTGCAGCACACCCCGGTTTACCCCCTGCAGCAGGCTGAACGGCAGCGCCAGCCCGAACAGGATAAACGGGGTGGGCGAGGCAGTGTTGAAGAAGCTTGACCACTGCCGGGCCGGCAGCACAAAACCCGCCGCCAGCAGTCCCCCGCTCAGCAGCGCCAGCCGGCTCAGCCAGCGCCGCACGCTTGCCAGCGGGGCAGCCTCGTGCCCGGCGGCTGCCAGCGCCGCATAGCGGGCAGCCACCATCTGCAGCGGCACCGTGATGAAGGTCACCACCAGCAGCAGCGTCACGATCAGCGAGATGTCGGCGAACAGCTCCGGCCCCAGCCAGCGCCCCATGATCAGGTTGTACACGTAATTCCCGGCGTTGACGATCGTCATGCTGACCATCAACAGCAGGCTGGTTGAAGCCAGGGCGCCAAACTTCTGGTACAGGCTCTTGAGCATGGGGGTGGGTTAGAAACCGCCTGGCAAGATCTCGGCTCGCGTGATTGAGGAGAACACCTGGTCGAACTTGGTCAGCCGCAGGATGCGCCCGGCGGTTTCATCCACCGGCCAGATCAGCCGCACATCGCCGCCCTGCTGCCTGGCCCGCTTCAGTACGCTCACCATCACCGCCAGCCCGGCCGAGTCTAGCATGTTCAGGTCGGTCAGATCCAGCACGAAATGCGCTTCATTCTGCGCAATGAAATCGTCGCACAGCTTGCGCAGCCCCGGCGCTTCAAAGGCGTCCAGACGCCCGCTCAGCGCGATGACGATAATCTTGAACGAGTGTTCATTGATGTTGATCCCGAGTGGCATAGCAGCACCTCACCTTTATGATCTTGCCTGTGACTGAAGCGGCGTGAATGATTTGACCAGCACCCAGCAGTTCTGCGCCCCCTGCCGGGTGTACTCCAGGCGGTCGACCAGCGCATGCATCAGCGCCAGCCCGTATCCGCCCACCTGCAGCGCCAGTGGGTCGGGCATGGCGATGTTGTCCAGGTCTAGCTCCGCCGGCGTACCGTTGTCCCAGGTGCGCACGGTCAGCGCTGCGCCGCCCGGCCCGCCCTCCACGGTCAACTCCACCCGGATCACCTGGCTTGCTTCGCCGTGACAGGCGTGATTGACGATGTTGGTGAGCAGTTCCTGCACGGCTAACTCGCAGGCGCCGAGCGTGTCTTCCGGCGCAGCCGCCTGTTCCAGCAGCGCTCGCAGCGCTTGCCCGGCGCCGCGCAGCTGTTCCAGGTCGGCCTGCAGCGCTATGGTGGTGTGAAGGGTGGGAGTCATGTTCACCTCTGCTGGGTTGGGTGGAGATATTCGGCGCGCAGCTGGTCAAAATAGGCCGTCAGCTCGCTGCGCAGCGCCGTGGAGCGCTGCAGCAGCTGCCCGGCGAGCAACTGGCGCTGCTGCAGCATGCCGCACAGCCCCAGATACAGCGCCTCGGTTTCGAACGGACGGTTGATGTTCAGGCTGTGTTCCCCCATCCCCAGGTAGTCCACCAGCTCAGCCACCTTGACATCATACACCAACCCGTAAAACGGCCGCCCCAGGATGGCGGCGATCACCAGCGTGTGCAGCCGCTCAGCCAGCACGGCATCGCACCCGGCGATGATCGCCGCCGCCTGCTGGGCGGTCTCCGGGCTGTGCAGCGTCATCGGGATGCCCGGGATGCGCTCCTGGAAGCCCTGCAGCACCGACAGGTCGTCGTTGGCCTTGAAGCGCGACTGCATCGGCAGGGCGTGCAGCTCCAGCGGTTGGTTGGCCTGCAGACGCTGCAGCGCCCCCGCCAGCCCGTTCAGGAAGCCTTCCCAGGCGGCCCGGTTTTCGATGTCGTAGTTCAGATTGAGCGCCAGCCGCAGCGGCTCCCCCGGTTGCCGTTCCGGCGGCTGCGCCGGCGTTTCTGCCAGCAGCGCCGCCGGCGCATTGGCGAACACCGCATCCGGCACCCGCCGCAGCCGCTGCGGCTGCAGCCCCAGCTTCTGGCACAGCTCGAACGAACGCTGATCGCGTACCGAGATGAAGTCCACCTGCTTCAAAATCGCCCGTGCCAGCCGCTCTCCGCCCGGCGTGGCGATCGGCCCCACGCCTACGTTGCTCATAATCACCGTCTTGCCGGTGACCCGCTTGGCGAAGGTCACCGTCGCCAGGATCATACGCAGCGTGGCGTATGGGTTGCGCCCCACGCTGGCATACAGCTCTTTGATGATGCTACCGCCGCCAAAGAACAGCAGGTCGCTGGTCAGCAGGCAGCGCAGGAAGAACGGCAGCTGCCGGGTGGTGTGGAAGGTTTGCAGGTTGAAGCGCCCGCTCAGCATGTCCCTGGTAAACGGTGGGTCGTACGAATTGACGGTGTAGTGGTTGTCCGGCCCCAGGTTTGACAGAAAAGTTTCGAGCAGCAGCTCGTCGCCAATGTTGTATTGGCCATGGGTTCCCAGGAAGAGAATGTTCATCGCGGCATCCAGCGTTCCAGCACAGATTTCAACGTATCTAGGTTGATTGGTTTGCTCACGTGGTCGTCCATCCCGGCCTCCAGGCTGCGGGCGCGGTCCTCGGGCATGGCGTGCGCCGTGACGGCTACAACCGGCATGTGCAGTCCATAAGGCTCTTCCAGCCGGCGGATGGCGCGCGCTGCCGTGTAGCCATCCATATCTGGCATCTGCAGATCCATCAGAATCAGCCCGTAGCGCTGCCCGCTGCTCAGCACCGTCTTCACCGCTTCCACCGCATCATGCCCGTTGCGCACAATCACCACCGCATGCCCCAGGATCTGCATCTACAGCAGGACCAGGCGACCGTTGTCCACGTCGTCTTCCACCAGCAGCACCATGCGGCCCATCTTCAACGCCGCGGTGCGCGCCACCTGCGCCTTAGGCCGGGCCGGCGCCGCCGGCGGCTGCCTGGGCGGCGCGGGCGCCGCCGTCACCACAGCCCGCTGCAGCGCCTCCAACAGCTCGCCGCGCTTCACCGGCTTGTTCAGCATCAGCCTCGGCTCCGGCGGATCGGCCTGCAGCACAGACCGCAGGTCGTCATATCCGCTCAACTCGATCAGCGGGAACGCCTGCGCGCCGTACTCCTTGGCGATCGCCTCGGCCAGCGAGCGGCTGTTCAATTCCGGCAGGCGCAGGTCAAGCAGCGCTGCCTGGAACGGCTTGCCCTCCCGCAGCGAGCGCCGCACGTAGCCCAGCGCGGTGAACCCGTCGGCGGCCTTGGTGCACTGCACCCCCCACGTCACCAGGTAGTTGTTCAGGATCTCCATCTGCAGCGGGTTTTCCTCGGCGATCAGCACCTGCATCCCGCGCAGCGCCGGCGGCGCAGCCTGCTGCGTTTCCGCCGGCGCCGCCTGCTCCAGGAAGACCGTGAACCAGAACGTCGAGCCGTGCCCGGCTTCGCTCTCCACGTCGATCTTCCCGCCCATCATCTCTACCAGGCGCTTCGAGATCACCAGGCCCAGCCCGGTGCCGCCGTAGCGCCGGGTCAGGCTGCCTTCCACCTGCGTGAACGGCTGGAACAGCCGCTGGCGCGCTGCCTGCGGGATGCCAATGCCAGTGTCTTCTACGGTGAAGAACAGCTCGATATGCCTGGCGCTGCTCGATTTGAGCATCACCTTCACCACCACATTGCCCCGTTCGGTGAACTTGACCGCGTTGCCCACGAGATTGAAAAGCACCTGCTCCAGTCTCAAGCCATCGCCGAGCCA
>JBJSYW010000322.1:0-6961 GCA_046089985.1 Chloroflexota bacterium | reverse complement strand
CAGGAAAGCCACCTCCGGGCGGCACAGCGTGAAGCGCACCGTGTAAGCATCCAGCGTTTCGATGGCGCGCAGCTCACCGCCGTAGCTGCAGTCCGCCGCACTCAGCGAAAGCGGGCGGTAATCCGCAGCAGTGGTGGGGGTGGGAGCCGGCGTGGGGGCCGCCGTGACCGGCGGTTGGGTCAGGGTGGGCTGTCCGGAACTGCCGGACGGCAGCGCGCTGGGGGAGGCGGGCAGGGGGCTGCTTTGCGCCGGGATGCCGGCGGGGCGGCTGCAGCTTGCCAGCAGGCTGCCCAAAAGCAGCACGCCAGCCAGCAGCCGGGCGGGGCGGTGATGAAATCGGTTCATGCGTGGGAAGTTCCGACTGCCAGGCGCCGGCGGATAATTTCGCCCGCGCCTGGCGTCAGGGTTGAGGCAGGCTAGATGAAGCTTTCCGCGAAATGGCACGCCACCCAGTGGCGCGGCTGGATCTCACGGTAGGCCGGGTCTTCTTGAAAGCAGACCTCTTTGGCAAATGGGCAGCGCGTGTTGAAGTTGCAGCCCACCGGCGGGTTGGCCGGGCTGGGGATATCGCCTTCCAGGATGATGCGGTTGCGCTTCTTCGCCACGTCGGGGTCGGGCACCGGAACCGCCGACATCAGCGCCTGGGTATAGGGATGCAGCGGCTTGTGGTAGATCTCATCCCGGTCGGCCAGTTCCATCACCTTGCCCAGGTACATCACCGCCATGCGGTCAGAGATATGCCGCACCATGCTCAGGTCGTGGGCGATGAACAGGTAGGCCAGCCCCAGCCGGTCTTGCAGTTCTTCCAGCAGATTGACCACCTGGGCCTGGATCGAGACGTCCAGCGACGAGATCGGCTCGTCGCACACGATCAGGTCGGGAGAGACCGCCAGGGCGCGGGCGATGCCGATGCGCTGGCGCTGCCCGCCGGAGAATTCATGCGGGTAGCGGTTGACGAAATCCGGGTTCAGCCCCACTATTTTCAGCAGCTCGTCGATGCGCTCACGCTTGCTGCCTTTGTTGGGCACCCCGTGCACGTCCAGCGGAGCAGCCACAATCGAACCGACGGTCATGCGCGGGTTCAGGCTGGCGTAAGGGTCCTGAAAGATCATCTGCATCCGGCTGCGCGCCCGGCGCAGGTCGCCTTCGCCCAGGCGGGCCAGGTCCACCCCGTCGAACAGGATCGAACCGGCGGTCGGCTCGTACAGGCGCAGCATCGTGCGGCCCACGGTGGTCTTGCCGCAGCCAGTCTCACCTACCAGGCCGAGCGTTTCGCCCGGGTAGATGTCAAAGGAGACGTCATCCACAGCTTTGATATCGCCGGCATGCTTCTGGATCAGGATACCCTTGCGGATCGGGAAGTACTTCTTCAGGTTGCGCACCTGCACCAGCGGTTTGTCGCCGGCGGCTGCGCTGCCGACGGTGCGCGCCTTGGGTTCGGTCAAAGGTTGGGCGGTCATACGGTTTGCTTCTCCATTTCCGCCAGGTGCTCCCAGCGCCAGCAGGCCGATACATGCCCCAGCCGGTCGGTAGTCATCAGCGGCGGGCGCTCGGCCAGGCACTGCTCCACCCGGTAAACGCAGCGCGCCGCAAACGGGCAGCCCTTGGGCAGCGCCACCAGGTCGGGCGGCAGGCCGGGGATCGAGACCAACCGGGCGTGCACGTCCTCGTCCAGCCGAGGCAGCGAGCCAAGCAGGCCCAGCGTGTACGGGTGGCGAGTGTGCTTGTACACATCGCGCACATCGCCGCGCTCGATGATGAACCCGGCGTACATCACGTTGATGTTCTCGGCCAACTCGGCCACCACGCCCAGGTCATGGGTGATCCACATCACCGCCATGCCCAGCTCCTGCTGCAGCCGGCGCACCAGGGCCACGATCTGGGCCTGGATGGTCACATCCAGCGCAGTGGTCGGCTCGTCGGCGATCAGCAGTTTCGGCTCACAGGAGAGCGCCATGGCGATCATCGCACGCTGGCGCATACCGCCGGAGAACTGGTGCGGGTAATCGTCAACGCGCTTCTTTGCCCCGGGGATACCGACCAGGTTGAGCATTTCGGCTGCCCGTTCACGCGCCGCCTTGGGATCCATGTTCTTGTGCAGCATCAGCGCTTCCATGATCTGGAAGCCCACCGTGTAGACCGGGTTGAGCGAGGTCATCGGGTCTTGAAAGACCATCGCCACATCTCGCCCACGCACGTGGCGCATCTCGGCTTCGCTCAGCTTGAGCAGGCTGCGCCCGTCCAGGGTCACCTCGCCGTCAACAATTTTACCCGGCGGCTGCGGGATCAGGCGCATGATCGACATGGCGTGCACGCTCTTGCCGCAGCCGCTCTCGCCCACCACGCCCAGCACTTCGCCGCGCTTCATATCATAAGAGACCCCGTTGACGGCGTGCACCGTGCCGTCTTCGGTATGGAACTCGGTCTTCAGGTTCTTGACACTCAGGAGTGTATCGTCTGCCATGCTTAGATCCTCAACTTCGGGTCGAGCGCATCGCGCAGGCCGTCACCCAGCAGGTTGAAGCCCAGCACGCTCAGCATGATCGCCAGGCCGGGGAACAGCACCGCCCACCACGAGCCGCTGGCCAAATATTTGTAGCTGTCGCCCAACATGGCGCCCCATTCGGGTTCGGGCGGGATAGCGCCCAACCCCAGGAAGCCCAGCGCCGCCGCCGACAGGATCGCCCCCGCCAGCCCCATCGTGGCCTGCACGATGATCGGCGAGAGGATGTTGGGGAAGATGTGGCGGAAGATAATCCGCCCGTGACCTTCGCCCACCGCCTGCGACGCCAGCACGTACTCTTTCTGCGCCACCGACAGCACCGCCGAGCGCGCCAGGCGGGCAAAAGCCGGGATGCCGACCACGCCGATGGCGATCATGCCCTTTTCCAGCCCCGGCCCCAGAAAGGCCACGATGGCGATCGCCAGCAGGTAGCTGGGGAACGAGAGCACGATGTCCATCAGGCGCATGATCATGTTAGACAGGAATTTCCCGTTCAACGGGAAGGCCACCACCGCCCCGATCACCGCGCCGATCACGCCGCACACCAACCCGACCATCGGCCCGACCAGCAGGCCCGGCAGGCCGCCCAGCGCCAGGCCGAGCAGCACAAACAGGCCAAAGCGGGCCGGGGTGCGACCCAAGAAGCCGGCAAAGCGCACAGATGCCACCCCCAGCAGGGCAAAGAGCAGCATCTGGAACCATTGGTTGGCGATCCAGGCCGAAAGCGCCCCCAGCCCCAGGCCCACCAACGCTTGCAGCAGGTAGCGCTCCCAGGTAGTGATCGGCATGCTTTCATAGAAACCCGCCACCAGCCCCAGCAGCACCCCGGCGATCAGCGAGATCGAAACTGCCACCAACCCCACCCGCAGCGAGTTCCAACCGCCATGAATCGTGCGGGTGAAGATATCCCGCCCGAGTTTATCGGTGCCAAAGGGGTGGATGGTTTTGATCTGCTCGGTAGCCACCAGGTTCGGCGGCTTGAGCTTGAGGGCATAGTTCAGGTCCTTGGCCGGGTTATACTCCCAGAAAAGGTGCGCCAGGGTCGTGCCCAGCACGAACAACACCACGATAAACATCCCCAGGCGGGAAGTGTTGCTCGAGATCAGGCGGCGCCAGGCATCCAACCACAGCGAGCGGTGCTCGCGTACCGCAAAATCGGTCGTTTCAAGTTCAGGAACAGTCACTTGTGCCATGTGCGCCTCTAATCGTATTGGATGCGCGGATCAAGCAGCGCGTACGACAGGTCAACCAGCAGGTTCAGGACGACAAAGATCAGGGCGATCAGCAGGGTGCCGCCCTGGACGATCGGGTAATCGCGGCCCAGGATGGCGTCGTAGACCCATTTACCGATCCCCGGCCAGGCGAAAATTGTCTCAGTCAAGACCGCTCCTGCCAGCAGCGTGCCGGCCTGCAGGCCGATCACAGTGATCACCGGCAGGAAAGCGTTCTTCAGCGCATGGCGAAATAGCACGATGCGCTCGGAAAGCCCCTTGGCGGTGGCGGTGCGGATATAATCTTCGTGCAGTACGTCCAACATGCTGGAACGGGTCATGCGGGCGATGATCGACATCGGGATGGTCGCCAGGGCGACCGCCGGCATGATGATATGCTCGAGGGCGTCGATAAAGCCCTTGATGTTCCCGGTCACCAGGCTGTCGACCAGCAGCAGACCGGTGATCGATTCGATCTCAATCCCGCTGCTCAGCCGTCCGCCGGCCGGCAGCCACTTCAACAGCACCGCAAAGAGCATGATCTCCATTAAGCCCAGCCAGAAGATCGGCATCGAAACCCCGATCAGCGAACCGATCATCGTGGTGCTGTCCAACAGCGAATTACGCCGGGCGGCCGAAGCGATGCCCACCGGCACACCGATGATCAGCGCGATCAGCAGCGCCAGCATGGCCAGTTCAACCGTAGCCGGGAAGCGCAGCGCGAGGGTCTCGGCCACCGGGATACGGCGGTGGATGGATGTGCCCAGGTCCAACTGGAACAGGCGCGTCAGGTAACGGATGAACTGGCTGTCAAAGAAGCCATCCAGGCTGCCCTGCGCCAGGGCATCCCGGTCCAGGAAGAGCGGCCGGTTGAGTCCCAATTGTTCGCGGATACGGGCTACGTTATCCTGCGAGGCATGCTCCCCCAACATGGCCACGGCGGGATCGCCCGGGATCAGGCGCTGGAACATAAAGATCACAAACGCCACCCCCAGCAGGGTGGGCAGCATGGAAATCAATCGCCGTACGATATATCGAAACAACGGGACCTCCTGCGGTTATTTGCAAACCAGGGGGACGGAAGGCTCCGTCCCCCTGGCAGCTTGCATTACGTGCTAGGGAACTGCCCCAGTCGGGGGCGGTTAGATTACTGGTTGATCACAACCGCGGTGTAGTTGTCTGCATCCACGGCCTGCGGCTGGTAGCCGGTGATCGAGGCCAGCATGATGATCGGGGTCGCGTTGTGGGCGATGTACACGCGAGCAACGTCGTCGTGCAGCAGCTTCTCGGCGTCCTTATACATCGGCTCGCGCACATCCTGACCCGGGGTGGCGGCAGCCTTCAGCAGCATCTCGGCCGCGGTGGGATTGGTGTACCAACCTTCGCGCTGGATCGGCTCTGCGCCGCTGCCCCAGAAGTAGCCCAGGAAGTTGTCGGGGTCGCCGTTATCGCCGCCCCAGCCCAGCATGTACAGACCGGCCAGCAGGCCGTTACGGCGGGAGCCGAGGTAAGCCGGCCAGTCGCCTTCCAGGTACAGCTCGACGTTGATGCCGGCGTTGGCCAGGTCGGCGGCCATCGCCTCGCCGATTTCCTTCGGCGACGGGTAGTAGAAGCGGGTCACGGGCATGTAGTACAGGCGCAGCGGCAGCTTATCGCCGGCCTTGAAGACCACGTTGCCATCGGCGTCGGTCATGTCTTCGGCAATGGTCACTTCGCTCAGGCCATCCGGGAAGCCGGCTTCGGCCAGCAGGGCCTTGGACTTCTCAGGATCGTAGCCGTAGTCTTCGATGGCGTCATTGAAGCCCCACATCGAGGACGGGATCAGGGTCTTGGCGACCTGGCCGTACTCGCCGTAGAAGTTGGCTACCAGGGCTTCTTTGTTGATCGCGTGGGCAACCGCTTCGCGGACCTTGACATCCTGGAATTCTTTGATCTTGAAGTTGAAGGCCAGGTAGGCGGTGTTCAGCGGGGGCTTGGTCATGACCTGCAGCTCGGGATCGGCGGCAGCGGAGGCCAGGTCTTCCGAGGTGGCCTGTTCCATGGCGTGGATATCGCCAGACTTCAGCGCCAGGAAGCGGGCCGAGTCGTCGGGGATAACGCGCCAGATGATCTTGTCCAGGGTCGGGCGGCCGCCCCAGTAATCGGCGTTGGCTTCCACGGTGATGTGATCGCCCTCAACCCATTCGACGAACTTGAACGGGCCGGTGCCGACCGCACCCACTGCCGGGGTGCCGTAGTTCTCGCCATTGTCCTGGATCGCCTTGGGGCTGGAGATCGCGAAGAAGTCCATCGCCAGGTTGGCCAGGAACGGAGCCAGCGGCTGGTTCAGGTTGAAGACCACGGTGTAGTCATCGGTCTTTTCGACGCTGGTGATGGTGCTGGCGTCATCGAAGCCGCCGAACATGGCTTCGTAGTACTCGAAGACCTGGGCCTCGAAGTGGAACGGGTCGCTGGTGTTGCGCCAGCGGTTGAAGTTGAAGATCACCGCGTCGGCGTTGAAATCGGTGCCGTCGTGGAACTTAACGCCCTGGCGCAGCTTGCAGGTCCAGACCGTGGCAGCTTCGTCGGGGGTGCACTCTTCGGCCAGGGCCGGGACCGGGGTGGTCGAGCCGGGGGCGAAGGTGTAGAGCGGCTCCAGGATCTGGCCGGCGGTGCGGGTGGACTCGCCATCGGTGACGATGGCCAGGTCCATGCCGACGGTGTCGCCGCCGCGGCCGAAGATGAAGACCTTCTCGGCAGCGGGGGCTTCGGCGGCCGGGGCTTCAGTCGCCGCGGGGGCTTCGGTAACAACCGGGGCCTCGGTGGCGGCCGGGGCTTCGGTGGCCGCGGGGGCCTCGACGGCGGGGGCCTCGGTGGCAGCCGGCTGAGCCGGGGCGGCCGGCGCGCAGGCGCCCCAGGACCATGCTGAACAGCACCAGCATAGCCGTCAGGGTGTACAAGTACTTGCTTTTCATCGTCCTTCTCCTCCTATAGATTGGACACTCGATTGGATCCGGCGAGCTGCCTCTTCGGTTGAACGGGCTTAATCGTTCACTTCCTTTTGACCTGGAAACACGCGCGCCTGGAGTTATCTGACGTTCAGGCAGCAGACGACGGACAACTGTCCACTTCCCTGTACGCAATAAGCCATTATATATGATGGGGGTGTGGTGTCAACCCTATTGGAACACAAATAACCCGCCGCGGCGGCAGTCGGCGGCCGGGGATACAGACAGGCCGCCGGCTGCCCGGCCTGAGACCGGAACGG
>JBJSYW010000321.1:0-5029 GCA_046089985.1 Chloroflexota bacterium | reverse complement strand
CGTTTGACCTGCTCCAGGCTTACTTTATCACAAAAGCCGGCTTTGTGGGGGTGTATGCAGCGCGCACGCTGGGCATCCCCTGCGTGGTCAGCGCGCGTGGCAACGACCTGGAGCGGGCGGTGTTTGATCCGGCGCGGGCCGCGCATACGCTGTATGCGCTGCAGGCAGCCGACGCACTGACGGCGAACGCTCATTCACTTGCACAGCGGGCGCAGGCGTTGGCCCCCGGGCGGGCCGTGACGCTGATCCCCAACGGGGTGGATGGGCGGCGCTTCCGGCCGCAAGCAGCCGGCCCGGCGCTGCGGGTCGAATTGGGCCTGCCGGCAGACGGGCCGGTGATCGGCTTCAGCGGGGAGGCGCGCGCCAAGAAGGGGCTGGCGGTGCTGCTGGTGGCCTTCCGGCTGCTGGCCGAGCGCCGGGCTGCGGCCGGCGCGCCCCCGCCAGGGCTGCTGCTGCTGGGCGGGGTGCGCCCGGGCGACGACGAGGCCCTGGTGCGGGTTTTCCGCAAGCAGCATCCCGCACTGTGCGTGGTCCAGACCGAGCCCCTGCCGCAGGCCGGGCTGGCCGATTATTACGCGCTGATGGACGTGCTGGCGCTGCCCTCGCTGCACGACGGGCTGCCCAACGCGCTGCTGGAGGGGATGGCCTGCGGGCGGGCGGTGGCGGCCTGCCCGGCGGGCGGGATTGCGGACGTGCTGGTCGATGGGCAGAACGGGCTGCTTTCGCCGCCGGGCGATGCGGGCGCGCTGGCCGAGAACCTGCAGCGCCTGCTGGACGATGCTGACCTGCGCGCGCGGCTGGGGGCGGAGGCCCGCCGCTGCGTGCTGGCGCAGTACACGCCCGAGGCCGAACTGCACGCCACCCTGCAGGTCTACCGGGGCTGCCTGGCGGCGCACCGGTTGAAGGAGGCGAGATGAAGCTGATCCACCAGGTCGAAATTGGCGAAGCGGATTTCTGGGAAGCGCGCCAGTTCCTGCGCTGGCTGCTGGTTCGCCAGGACATGCGCCAGGCCTGGCACGTGGCGCGGCTGGATTACGCTCGCTGGCACGTGCGCCTGAACTGCGAGCAGAACTCCAGCCTGGAAGGTTTCTTCCAGCTGTGGCGGGAAGCGGACGGGCGGATCGTTGCAGCGCTGCTCAGCGAAGGGCGCGGCGAAGCGCATTTCCAGGTTGACCCGGCGATATATTCGGCCGAATTGCTGGAGCAGATGCTGGCGGCGGCCGAAGCGCGCCAATCGGTGGCGCTGGAGGACGGGCACCGGCGGCTGGATGCCTTTGCCCACAGCCTGGACCCGCAGCTGCCCGGACTGTTGGAGCAGCGCGGCTACCGCAGACTGGAACAGCCCGAGCACCTGCGCCGGCGGGCGCTGGAGGGCGAGATCCTGCGCTGCGTCCCGGCCCCTGGGTACAGCGTGCGCCCGCTGGGCGAAGCCGGCGAGCTGCCGGCGCGCAGCTGGGTATCGTGGAAGGCTTTCCACCCGGACGCGCCGGACGAAGCCTACGAAGGCTGGGCATGGTATCACAACATCCAGCGCCAGCCGCTGTACCGGCGCGATCTGGACTGGGTGGCGGTTGCGCCGGGCGGCGAGCTGGTGGGGTTCACCACCATCTGGTATGACGACGTGACCCGCAGCGGGTATGTTGAGCCGGTGGGGGTGCACCCCGGGCACCAGCGCAAGGGGCTGGGCAAGGCGGTGATGAGCGCTGCGCTGCTTGAGCTGCAGCGGTTGGGGGCCACGCTGGCCTACGTCGGCTCGTACTCGCCGGGCGCGCATGCGCTGTACGCGGCGATGGGGTTCACGCGCTTCGACCTGCTGACGGCTTACCGGCGCGAGTGGTGAGCGGGGCGGGCAGCCAGGCGCTGTTCGTAGAGCTTGAGCAGGCGCTTCTGGGCGACATGCCAGGTGAAGCGAGCTGCGGCGCGCTCGGCGGCCGAAGCGGCCAGGCGCTCGGCCAGCGGGCGGTCGGAGAGCAGGCGCAGCGCCTGGCGGGCCAGGTCGGCCGGGTCGCCGGGGGAGAACAGCAGCGCGTCCAGGTCTTCGCGGGCCAGCTCGCGCACCACCGGCAGGTTGGAGGCCAGCAGCGGCCGGCCGGCGGCCATATATTCCAGCACCTTGATCGGGCAGCAGCCCTGGGTGATGTTGCGGTCGTTCAGGCCCAACGGGGCCACGCACAGGTCGGCCTGCGCCACCAGGGCGGGCACCTGGGCATGTGGCACGGGCGGCTCCAGGCTGACCTGCCCCTCCAGCCCCAGTTTGCGCACTGCCCGCGCCAGGGCCTTGCGCTGTCGGCTGCGCCCGCGCCCCACGATGCGCAGGCGCACCGGGCGCTGGGCCAGGATGAGCGGCATGGCCTGCAGCAGGTCGTACAACCCCTGCCAGTCGGCCAGCGTGCCGATGTACAGCAGCACCGCCGGGTCGCCAGTGGGCGCGGGCAGCGGGGTGGGGGCAAAGTCCTTCGGGTTGACGCCGTTGGGGATGACTGTGATGCGTTCCCCCGGTACGCCGCGGCTGACCAGGTAGGCGCGGGTGACCTCCGACGGGCAAACTACCTGCTCGCTCAACAGCAGAGTGGTCTGCTCCCAGGACTTGATCTTCTCCAGCAGCCCGGTGCCCAGCAGGCCGGGGTAGTGGTATTTCAACTCGATTGAAGGCAGCCCGTTGACTTCGAACAGCGTGCGGTAGCCCAGGCGCGGCTGGCACTGCACCGCCTGCAGCCCGCCCCACACCGAGCGGAAGTGCACCACGTCGTACGGCGGCGGGCCGCCGGGGGCGGCGGTCTGCTCCAGGTGGGTCTGCAGCGCCTCGCCGTAATGCAGCGCCTGGGCCAGGAAGCTGCCCTGCTCCAGCGGCGGGATGCGCACAGCCTGCGCCCCCTCCAGCGGTTCTGCGGCGGGCAGCCGCCCGTCGCCGGGGGTCAGCAGGCAAACGCGGTACCCGCCATTGACAAGCCCGCGTAAGAAGTGCACAATATGGGTACTGGCGCCCTTGGGACTGGGCACAACGTCAAAGGCAGTGTATAAAACTGAGGCAGTCATCGGTAAGCGTATTATAGCGCGCCTTCGTGGGATGCCGGGGGCCGAAGCGCCGCTTGAGGAGACAGGATGCCGAACTATGCGCCGATCCACCTGACGATCAACGACAAACCGCGCGCCATCCTGGATGGCATGCAGCAGCTGCAGGCGCGCAAGCTGCAGGGCGACCAGATCTACAGCCGCCGCCGGCGGGCGCCGCTGTTCTTGTTCCTGGCCGGGTTCCCGTTTGTCTGCCTGGACCTGGGGTTGATGGCGCTGGGTTACCGGGTGGTACTGTTCAGCCTCGCCATGCCGGCCTTCTGGCTGGCGGCCCTGGTGGTGTGGGTGATGCTGCGCCGGGCGCGCCTGGCAGAGTTTGACCCGCGCTTCCAGCTGGCCGGCGAAGTGGTGCAGGCGCTGCGCGACGACCTGGACCCCGGGCGCAACTTTTTTGGCCACCTGGACCTGACCGGTGTGCGCCAGCCGCAGAAGGTGGCGCGCGAGACCCAGGATGCCCTGCAGCGCACCACGCTGCACTATCGCGACGAATGGTTGAACCTGAAAACCCGCCTGTATGACGGCAACATGCTGCGCCTATCGCTGGTGCGGCGCGAGAAGGTGCGCAAGAGCTTTTTGAAGCGCAGCCGGATCAGTGGGAAGATGAAGATGAAACCGGAGAAGTACAAGGGCAGCCTGCAGGAATTGAAGCTGCGCATCTCGGTAAACCCGGAAGTGTATGATTACCAGCAGACCCGCTTTATGCGGCTGCACGCCCCGGTGGGTAAATTCGTCATCGAGGCGTTTGACATCTCCGGCGGCGGCGTCAGCCTGGTAGCGCGCTCAGACAGTGATGCGCTCGTCTCCGGCGATATCCTGCAGGTGCTGCAGGCGGCCTACAACCAGCTTACAAGAAAGGCGGCAGCATGAACACGCGCACTCTCGTGACGATCGTCCTGGCCCTGGTGCTGATCTGCATTGTGATGGCGGTCAGCGGGCTGATGGCCTGGGGCGGGTGGGTCAACCCCAATGCTTTCAGCGTGGCGCCGGTCTGGCAGCAGGCGTATGCCGATGCGCAAAGCATGAAGATCATCGACCTGACCGGCGACGGTCAGGCGGAGCTGTTCATCCAGGGGCCGCGCAACGCCAGCATCTACTCGGCCTCCGGCGAGCAGCTGAGCAGTTTTGACTTCCCCAACCTGCTGGCGACCACGCTGGGTGACGTGACCGGCGACGGTGTGGAAGATGTGGTGAGCTTCTATTCGGATTGGACCAACGGCTCGCTGCAGGTGTTCAGCCAGGGGGCGCAGGCGGCGGCCTACCCGGTGAGCAACATCAGCGAAGCGCGCCGGGCGGCGGTGATGCGCTTCCCGGAAGGGCCGCAGATCGTGGTGGGTGACGCCAACGGCCTCCTGGTGGGGCTGGGGGTGGACGGAGGCGAGCGCTGGCGCCTGAACGTAGGCGGGCACGACGAAATCCGCGGCCTGGACGATACCCGGGTGAGCGGGCAGGCCTGGCTGGCGGCGGCCAACCATGATGGCACGGTGATGCTGCTCGACGCGCAGGGCGCGGCGCTGTGGCAGTACACGCTGGCGGGCGGGCTGCGCCGGCTGCGCGCCTATGACCTGAACGGCGATGGGACCAGCGAACTGGCGTTGGGCGGCGAGCTGGGCACGCTGGCGCTGCTGGATGCAGCCGGCGGGAGCGAGCTGTGGAGCCGACCGTTGGGGCAGGCGGTGTCAGAGATCCGGGAAGCTGAGGCCGACGGCGACCCGGCGTCGCGCGAGTTGATCGTGGGCGGCAAGGACGGCGGGGTGTGGGCGTATACCCTGACCGGCGAGAAGCTGTGGTCGCGCAGCATGACCGACAAGGTCACCGAGATTTCTAGCGTGGACCTGGACGGGGATGGCGCGGCCGAGATCATCATCGGCGATGAGACCGGCGAGGTCAAGCTGTTCACCGGCAGCGGCGAGGGCTTCACGCTGCTATCGGTCAGCGGGTTGGTTAACCGCATCGATGG
>JBJSYW010000320.1:0-4143 GCA_046089985.1 Chloroflexota bacterium | reverse complement strand
CGCGGCCGCCGCCTCAAGCGCACGCCGGGCCGAACTCGGCCGGCTTCGCCTTCAGCGTCGGCCGAGTTCAGGGGATGAAATCGACCAGGTGGGCGGCGGCGGAGTTGTGCAGGTCCAGGATGTAATCTGAGACAGGAGAATTGTAATTTCTCCTGGAGCGCGTTCCATCGGCCTGCGGCTCAGGCCGCCGCCGGTGGGACCGGGCAGCGCATCACCAGGTCGGACTGCAGTTCCTCGCCCATGCGAAAGGAGTGACGGCCAAACTCGACGAAACCCATCTTTTGATAGAAGGCGATGGCCGAAGCGTTGCGCTCCCACACGCCCAGCCAGGCGTAGCGCTTGCCGGCCACGGCCGCCTGGTCGAGGGCGAAGCGCAGCAGGCGCGCTCCCAGCCCGCGCCCGTGATAAGCGCGGCGGATATAGATGCGCTCGATTTCAAGCGAGTCGGGGTCGTTCAGGTCGGATTGGGCCGGGGCGTCGTTCAGCTTCAGGTAACCCGCCAATTGGCCGTCGAGGTCCAGGAAGTAGAACGCGCTGTGCGGGTTGGTCAGCTCGGCCAGCAGCTTGTGCGGGTCAAAGGCTTCCTCGAGGTAAGCCTGCATCGTTTCGGGGGTGTTCATGGCGCGGAACGTGTCGTCATAGGTCTCGCGGCTGATGGAACGCAAGGTCTCGAGATCGTCTGGGGTGCAGCGGCGGATGGTGAGGTTCATATCGATCAGGGTCGGGCCGAAGTAGGTGCGCAGATAGGCCAGGTAGCGGCGGGCGCGGTTCAGGCGGTCTGCACCCTGCAGGGCCGCCGCGCCGCGCTCGCAGCCTACGGCTTCCCAGCCGCCGCCTTGCGCTGCCCCGCCGGCGGCGAGAGGCGATAGCGCTCGGGCAGGCGCAGGCCGGGGATGGACAGATAGCCATACCGCACCAGCAGCCACAGCAGGCCGGCTACGGCCATCAGCAGCGACACCAGGCGCGAGTAGCTCAGGCCGGTGCCGGGCAGGCGCGGCTGGTCGGGGCGGAAGGTCTCGATCAGCACGCGGCCCAATCCGGCCAGCACCAGCCAGGCGGCGAACAGCGCCCCCGGCTTGAGCTTCTGCGGGTAGCGCCGCGCCAGCCACAGCAGCAGCCCGCCGGCCAGGATGTTCCACAGCATCTCATACGCAAAGGTGGGGTGGAAGCGGGTGGTCTCCAGCGGATACTGCGCCAGGTCGTTCCAGGGCGGCAGGCGGTGCGGGGCGGAGATCGGGATGCCCCACGGCAGATCGGTGGGCGGGCCGTACAGCTCCTGATTGATGAAATTGGCCGGGCGGGCGGCGGCCTGGCCCAGCAGCAGCGCCGGGGCGGCCGAATCGAGCAGCAGCAGAATATCCAGCTGCTTGGCACGCGCGTACAGGTAGGCCGCCAGGCCGCCAAGCAGGAACGCGCCGAAGATGTGCAGCCCGCCCTCGGTGATCGCCAGGATCTTGAGCGGGTTGTCCAGGTAATAGCGGCTGCCACCCAGGGTAGCGTTCAGCACGAACCAGGCCCGCGCGCCGATCACGCCAGACACCAGCACCACCAGCAGCGCGTCCCAAACCAGCTCGGGGTTCTCGCCCCGGCGGGCCAGCTGGCGGCTGGTGATCCACGCGCCGAGCAGCACCGCACTCATGATCAGCACCCCGTACCAGCGCAGGGCCAGGGTCAGGCCAAAGATATTGAAGGAGAAAATCACCGGGTCAATCATCGGCGGGGGCCTCGTGAAGGGGGTTCGATGGGCAGGTCGATGTAGCCCAACTGCTGCAGGCGCTGCAGCACGTGGGGGTCGTCGATCTGCACCTGCTGGCGGGTCCAATTCTGCGGCTGGCGCAGCTGGGCGTGACGGAGGAAGTTCTCAAGCTCTTGCGACAGGCTGCGGCGGGCTTCCAGCAGCGGGGCCGGGGCATCCGGCAGCAGGTCGTGCAGCTCGGAAGGATCGCCGGGCAGGTCGTAGAGCTGGGCGGGGTGGTCTTCGATCTCGATCAGCTTGTGCAGGGCCGGGCTGTAAGCGGCGCGCTGCACCGAGCGGCAGGCGTAGGCCTGCAGCAGGCCTTCCGAGTCCTTCTCGACCATGCGCAGCACGTTCTGCGGCGGGAAGGCTTCGCTGATCACCGCCGGGCCAGGGCGCAGGCGGGCGCTTCGCGCCGCCCCCACCAGGCTGTGCTCGGCCACCTGCAGCCCCAGCTGTTCGAACACCCCCGGCTCGTCCACGCGGCCCAGGTCCAGCACAGTGTGGAACAGGCGCGCCGTAGAGACCGGCTGGCTGACGCGCCGCCCGCCGGCCTGCCCGGGCAGGCGCATGATCAGCGGGACGCGCACCAGTTCTTCATACACGCCAAAGCTGTGCCCCACCAGGTGGTGCTCGCCGAGCATCTCGCCGTGGTCGGCGACGATGATCACGGCGGTGTTGTCCCGGTGGTATGGCTGGTCGAGCGTCTCGAGCAGGCGGCCGAGCAGGTGGTCCTGGTAGGCCACTTCGGCGTCGTACATCTGGCTAAGCGCAGTGAACTCCAGGTCCGAGAACGGCTCGTCCATCGGCAGCAGCCAGCGCAGCGCCTGGGTGTTATACACGGCCATAAAATCGCGGGCGGCGCGCTCATCACGCAGCAGCGGGGCGAACTTGCCGATGAACGCCTCGGGCGGGGTGAAAGGCAGGTGGGTTTGCAGCAGGTTCAGGAACACGAACTGCGCCTGCCGACCGCCGGGCGCCATGTGCTTGTTGATGTAGCCCAGGGTGTCCTCGATCGAGCGGCGCGTATCGCCTTTGAAATGCGCAAAGCGCGTCCACAGCGGCACAAAGGCCGGCACCAGCGAGAGCTGCAGCAGGCTGTGCGACTGGGCGATGGCGTTCTGCACCGGGTACGAGATGCGCCGCAGCAGTTGGGTGTAGCGCTCCCAGACCTGGCCCAGCAGGCTCACCGGGCGGTACAGCGCATGGGCCGGGGTCGAGGGGACTGCCCCACCGTAGTTGTAGAAGACGTCAAAACCGCGCTTGAAGCCGTTGTTCAGCACGCCCACCAGCGGGTTGTTGCAAAAACCAGCGCTCTGGTAGCCGGCGCTGCGCAGCCACTCGGCCGCGGTGCGGAAATAGCCGTCGAGCATATCACCGGACTGCGTGGTCTGGTGGGTGGTAGGGAACTCGCCGGTGAACATCGATGCGTGGGCCGGCACGGTCCACTGCGCAGGGGCCACAGCGTGTTCGAAGACCGTGGCCTGCGCGGCGAAGGCGTCCAGGTTGGGCGATGCGCCGCGGGTATACCCATAGCAGCCCAGGCGGTCATAGCGGTGGGTATCCAGCACGATCCACAGGATATTGGGCGGGAGCGAATCGGAAGACAGCGGAGACATGCACAATCCTTCAGGGGGTAAGCCAGCCGAGGCCGGCCAGGATGATCACCGGGGCGGCGCCCACCAGCAGCCCGGCGGCCATCTGCAGCGGGGTGTGCTTATCCAGCAGCCAGCGCGACCAGATCACCAGGGCCACCAGCGGCAGGATCAGCCAGGCCGCCGGAGCGCCATAGAGGAAGACGGTATATAGCGCTGCCAGCATGATGCTGGCGGTGTGATTGGAGATCAGCCAGGCGCGGTTGATAACGCCCAGCAGCCCCAGGCAGACCGTAGAGCAGGCCGCCAGCCCGGTGAGCGCCGGCAGGCCCGGGCGGCGCAGCCCCTCCCAGGCGGCAAAGACCAGGAAGGCCGCCAGCGCGCTGAGGAAGGCCGCCAGGTACGGCAGGTGGCGCTGCGAAAGCGAACGGCTCATGTGCAGGTCACTGATGCGGCCGGTTTTGTACAGGTAGACCACCAGGATCAGCGGCGCCAGGCTGACCAGCGCGCCAAAAACCAACCCGCGCAGCGCGCCCGGCCAGAACCCATGCTGCTTCCAGGCCACGGCAAAGCCCAGCGCCGCCGAAACAGCCGGCGGGCTGAGCAGGTTAGAAAACAGCCGAGCAGCAGCGTGCAGCGCAGCGCGCATCAAAGCCTCCCCTTTCACAAACGGGTGAGCGCCAGAATCACACGAATGGATATTCTACCATCCCTGGTAGATAACAGTATAATTCTGCCCATGCTGAACAGCACCTTCCTGAACCGTTATCGCATCGACTGCCTGCTGGGCAAGGGCGGCATGGGGGTGGTCTA
>JBJSYW010000319.1:0-4836 GCA_046089985.1 Chloroflexota bacterium | reverse complement strand
ACAAGGCCGTGCAGCGCGGCGTGCTGCTGGAAGCCCAGGTGCAGCAAAGCGAGCAGGACGCGCAAACGCTCTATTTCATCAACTCTCCCAAGGGCCGGGCGGCGCTGCATGCCATCCAGAACGGGCAGTGGCGCCCGGGCGAGACCGCCGGCGCCCCGCCCGGCGCAGCGCCCGAGCCGCCCAACATCTTCCGCCTGTACGAGCAGAACATCGGCCCGCTGACCCCACTGATCGCCGAAGAGTTGAGCGAGGCCGAGAGCACCTACCCACTGGAATGGATCGCCGAGGCGATCGAGATCGCGGTCAAGAAGGACAAGCGCTCGTGGCGCTACGTCAGCGCCATCCTGGAACGCTGGAAGCGAGAGAAAGAGCATGGCAAAGAAAAGCAAGCTCGACCAGACGCTGCAAAAGATGGTCGAAAGTACGTTGAAGGCGACTTCTCCGAGTTCGTCAAGCACTGAGCCGGCGGTCCGCAGCAAAGGCATGCCCGGCGACCCAGACTGCCCGCAGTGCCACGGGTTGGGCTTTCTGCGCCAGGATCTGCCGCTGGAACACCCTGATTTCGGCAAAGTGCGGGTATGCGGCTGCCGCTCGGGCCAGGTGGCTAACCAGGTGCGCGATAAGCTGTTCGCGCTCAGCCACCTGGAAGAGCTGGGCCACCTGACGTTTGAGAACTTCAACCCACGCGGACGCTTTGACCTGCTGCCGCGCCAGGCCGAATCGCTGGAGTTCGCCTTCAATCACGCCCGCCAGTTTGCCCAAAAGCTGGAAGGCTGGCTGGTGCTGCAGGGCGATTACGGCTGCGGCAAGACCCACCTGGCGGCAGCCATCGCCAACTTCGCCGTCAGCATGGGCGTGCCAACGCTGTTTATCACCGCCCCCGACCTGCTCGACTCGCTGCGCTTCGCCTACAACAGCCCGGAGGCCACCTTCGAGAGCCGCTTTGAAGAAATCCGCAGCGCCCCACTGCTGGTGCTGGACGACTTCGGCACGCAGCATGCCACCGGCTGGGCCACCGAGAAAATCTTCCAGGTGCTCAACTATCGCTATATCAACCGCCTGCCGCTGGTGGTGACCACCAACCTGGACACGCGCGACTTCGACGAGCGCATCCGCTCGCGCCTGCAGGACCCCGAGCTGGTGACGCGCGTGCGCATCTACGCCACCGATTACCGCAACCCGACCAGCGATTACGGTCACCCGGATATCTCGTCGCTGCTGCTGCTGCACAACCGCACATTTGACAGCTTTGATATGCGCAAGTACGAGGGGCTGCAGGACGATCACCTGCACAGCCTGGAAACCGCCCTGGAGGCCGCCACGCGCTTCGCCAACAACCCGCACGGCTGGCTGGTGCTGATGGGCAGCTACGGCTCGGGTAAAACCCACCTGGCGGCGGCGATCGCCAACTATCGCACCCAGCTGGGCGACCTGCCGCTGTTCGTGGTAGTGCCCGACCTGATTGACCACCTGCGGGCCACCTTCAGCCCCACCAGCAGCACCACCCTGGACCGGCGCTTCGAGGAGGTGCGCACCGCACAGCTGCTGGTGCTGGACGACCTGGGCACGCAGTCATCCACGCCGTGGGTGAAGGAGAAGCTGTACCAGTTGTTCAACCACCGCTATAATGCCGAGCTGCCCACGGTGATCACCACCTCGATCAGCATGTCAGAGATGGACCCGCGCCTGCGCAGCCGCATGATGGACACGCGTCTGTGCTCGATCTACGCCATCACCGCCCCACCCTACACCGGGCGACCGCGCCAGCCCAACGGGACGGAAAAACCGCCCGCCAAGGCCCCCCGCCCCAAGAAGACCCGGGGGTGAGCAAAGCTCACCGCCGATATAACCCATTGGAGGAACAATGATCGCCAACGAAGAACGCTGTATCGCCTGCAACCGAACGTCGGACGAAGTGCCGCTGCTGGCTATGCGCCACCAGGGACAGTCCGTCTGGATCTGCCCGCAGCACCTGCCGATCCTGATCCACAAACCGCAGCAGCTGGCCGATAAGCTGCCCGGCGCCGGCAACCTCGGCGAGCCCGAAGGGCACTAATCCCAGCGCAGCCGCCCCGCCCGGTCCGTTTGCTCCGGGCGGGGCGCTTTGCACACTCCACCCAATGACGCTGCGAAGCAATCTTGTCAAATCCCGCCTCGCCCAGGGCCAGGTCTGCCGCGGGGTGTGGCTGGGCCTGCCCGACCCGTTCAGCGTGCGCCTGCTGGCGCAGCTGCCGGTCGACTGGCTGCTGATCGACGCCGAACACTCCCCCATCGACGCGGCGACCCTCTCGCTGATGGTGGCTGCCGCCGCCGCCGGGGCCGGTGCTCCGGCCTATGGACCGGCGCCGATTGTGCGCCTGCCCGACGTGACCATCGAAAACGTCAAGCGCGCCCTGGATGCCGGGACATTTGGCCTGCTGGCGCCGATGATCAACACCGCCCGCCAGGCCGAAGACCTGGTGCGTTGGGCCAAGTATCCGCCGCAGGGGCAGCGCAGCTTTGGCTATGCCTTTGCCGGGCTGACATTCGGCGGGTCGATGGCCGAGTACTTGAAGGTGGCCAACCAGGAAACGCTGCTGGCGATCCAGGTCGAGAGCAAAGATGCGCTGGACAACCTGGACGAACTGTTCTGCGTGCCGGGCATCGACATGGCCTTTGTCGGCCCGGTGGACCTGTCGGTTTCGCTTGGGCTGGACCCGCTGCCGGAAAACCCGCACCCGTTGTTCCAGGAAGCGTTGGCCGAGATCCAGGCCGGCGCCCGCCGGCATCACATGCCGCTGGGCATCTTCTGCTCAAGCGGCGCCGCCGCCCGCCGGCGCATCGCCGAAGGCTTTCAGTTTGTCAACGTCGCCAGCGACCTGGGCAGCCTGACCGCCAACGTGCTGCGCGAGCTGCAGGCCTCGCAGCTCGAATAAGCCCCCTGAACCATCCTCCCCCGAACCAACTCGCCGGCGGCGGGTTGGTTCAATTCCCTGTGCGCCTGCGCCATCCAATCCGGCGGCACATATCTTGACAATTTTTATCTTATTAATATAATATAAATCTAAATATTTCACACACCAAATGGAGGAAACCATGCTGCCTGCTTTCCTGCTCGCTTTACGCGAGGGAGTGGAGATCGCCCTGGTATTGGGGATCGTCTTGGGGGCGCTGCGCAAAGCACAGCGCCCCGACCTGTCCAGGGCAGTCTGGGCCGGAGCCGCCGCGGCGGCGCTGACCGCTGTACTGGCGGGGGGAGTGCTGGTAAAGATCGGGATCGAGCTGGAAGGGCGGGCCGAGCAGCTCTTTGAAGGCACGCTGATGCTGCTGGCAGCCGGGGTGCTGACCTGGATGATCTTCTGGATGCAGCGCCAATCGCGGCATTTGAAGCGCGAACTGGAAGCCGGGGTGCGCCAGGCCACCCTGCAGCGTGGAAGCAAAGGACTGTTCCTGCTGGCCTTCCTGGCGGTGGTGCGGGAAGGGGTCGAACTGGCGCTGTTCCTGGCTGCCACGGCCCTGGCCAGCGCCCCGTGGGCCACGCTGTTGGGCGCGCTGGGCGGTCTGGCGGCGGCCGGGATGCTGGGTTGGGCGCTGTTCGCCGCCGCGCTGCGGCTGGATATGCGGCGCTTCTTCCAGGTGACCAGCCTGCTGCTGGTGCTGTTCGCCGCCGGGCTGGTGGCGCACGGCATCCACGAGTTCAATGAGGCCGGTCTGGCCCCGGCGGTCATCGAGCACGTGTGGGACATCAACCACATCCTGGACGAAGACTCAACCGCCGGCGAACTGCTGGCGGCGTTGTTCGGCTACAACGGCAATCCATCACTGAGCGAACTGCTGGCCTACCTGGCCTACTTGCTGGGGATCGGCTTTGCGCTGCGACGCGCCACCACCGGGCTGCCGGCCGCACGCAGCGCCTGAGGCGCTGCCAAATCGCCGCGCCCCGCCGGTCCTTAATCAAAACAGCCTTGACAAATCGCCGGCCTTTGCTACAATAGTGTATATCATACACAAAGTAAGCGGTGCGCCGCTTTCTTTTTCCGGGCCAGTTGGTGTATTATCTACACTTTAAGGAGCTATACCATGGACCATCCCAATACTTACCAGGCGCTTCCGCTCCCCCCCCACTATGACCCCCAGAAGGTGGGCCAGGTGTGGGCGGTGCCGTACCAGGCGCGCGCCGCCCAGGCCCAGGAGTGGGCCCGGCAGCACGCCATCCCACCCGCGGCCGGCGATGCCTACCGCGTGGCCCTGATTGCCATCGACCTGCAGAACACCTTTTGCATCCCCGGCTTCGAGCTGTTCGTGGGCGGGCGCTCGGGCAGCGGCGCAGTCGACGACAACCGCCGGCTGTGCCAGTTCATCTACCGCAGCCTGGGCGCGCTGACGCACATCACCGCTACGCTCGATACCCACTCGGCGATGCAGATCTTCCACCCGATCTTCCTGGTCGACGCGCACGGGCGCAGCCCCGAACCGCTGACGCTGGTCTCCTACACCGACCTGTTGGAGGGCAAATGGCGCTTCAACCCGGCGGTCGCCCCCAGCCTGGGGATCACGCCCGAATATGGGCAGCAGCACCTGGAGCATTACGCCGAGGAGCTGAAGCAGCGCGGCAAGTACGACCTGACCGTCTGGCCCTATCATGTGATGTTGGGCAGCATCGGGCACGCCCTGGCGCCGGCGGTGGAAGAGGCGATCTTCTTCCACACCGTGGCGCGCGCCAGCCAGGCCGATTTCACCATCAAGGGCGGCAATCCGCTCACCGAGCACTACTCAGCCATCGGGCCGGAGGTGCTGGACGGGCCGTTTGGCGAGCCGGTGGCTGAGCGCAGCGGCAAGTTCATCCAGCGCTTGCAG
>JBJSYW010000318.1:0-2701 GCA_046089985.1 Chloroflexota bacterium | reverse complement strand
CCGGCAGTTAGCATGCCCACGATCTCGTACCCGACGGTGTTCGGCCCGGCGCGCAGGTTAACATAGCCCTGCTCGTTATCCAGCACCACCACCAGCGCGTTGACCGGGGTGCCGGTGACGGTGGCGATCGAGCCGGTGGGGATCTGCGCGCTGACGCCGGCATAGCCGGGCGCGGGCAGGGCCATCAGCCAGGCCAGCGCCGCCAGGCACAGCAGCAGCGCGGCCAGCAGTTTTATACCAGGCTGGGAGACACGCATCAAGAAATACCGGGCTTTCAGGGCGCCTTGAGCAGCTCGACCACCTGGCGGATCTGCAGCAGCAGGTTGGCCTCGTCGAACTTCTCCAGGTTAGGGCTGCGCCCGTTCAAGCGCAGGTCCATGCGCGCCGCCAGGCGCTCCAGCACCGGCAGGGCATCCAGGAAGCCCAGCCGGCCGATAAAACTCACCGCCTGGATGCGCACTTCGATCGGCGCATCCCGGTTGGCGGCAATCTCACCCAGGTGATCGCCGGCGTATGAGCAGTAGCTGAGCAGCGTGGCAACCAGCGGCTCAGTATTGGTATCAAAGATAGGCGCCTGCAGCAGGGCATAGATCGGGCGAGTGCGCATCCCGCCCAGGAAATGGGTCAGGCTGGCAAACACAGCCGGGTTGGCGCCGGCAGTCAGCGCATCGGCCGCGGCTTCGATCACCCGCGCCCGCAGGGCCATGTCGTTTTCCATGATGCGAGTAGCGAGCAGATAGGCCACCAGGGGATGGGTGCGGTGTGCGCCCAATTCGATCAGGCGCCGCACGCCCACCCAGCGTGTCTGCAGTTCCGGTGAGGACAGCGCTTCGGCAGCCGCCCAGATTTCGCTCACCCCTCCAGCCTTACCGGCAGCTGCCGCCTCCCCCGCGCCGGCCTGCAGGACCCCGGTATGCTGAAGATGTATCGTTAGCGGATCAACATCCATGGACGCGTCAACACTCCTGACCTGCGATAGACAGCGAAAGTACCGTGAATTGGGGGACCAGATTTTGTGAATGCATAAGCAGCGATTTTGGCAATCCAGGGTTAAGTATACACGAAACGAGGTTAAGAGAATTTTTCTCCACCGTTAAGGTTTTTTAAAAACATCATAGTATTTTGCTTAAATGCACAGCTGTCTGAACATATTTTGTGCAGCCATCGACAGGCGCAGCGGTCGTCTAGACCTTTACGCAAAGACGGAAGGTGGAAGACGACTTCTAACTGTCCTTGAAGTAGTATTCCAGGCTGCGGAAGCAGCCGGCGCTGAGCTTGTGGCCGACATCATCTTCGCAGTAGAACACCTCCGCCCCGGCCGAGCGCAGCAGCGCTGCGCCGTCCCTGGCGCGCGCCACCGGCACGGTAGCGTCCTGCGTGCCGTGGGCCAGGAAGGCGCTCTTGCCAATCAGCGGCTTGCCAGCGGCAGCCGCCTGGGCGCCATCCGGCACAAAACCAGACAAGCCCGCCATACGCCGCACCCAGTCGGGGTAGAGCAGCCCAAGCGAAAAGCCCAGCGCCGCGCCCTGGCTGAACCCCACCAGGTCGATATCCACCAGGTCGGCGGTGGGGAAATTGGCCGGGGTGAGCAGTTCCAGCAGCGCTTCAACCGGAGGACGGAAATCTTCCAGGTAAGGCCAGTCATGCGAAAGGCGCGGCGTCCAGCCGTAGCCGCCCTGCGGGGCGGGGTGCAGGCCGCGCGGCGCCACCAACCAGGCATCCCTGGGCAGGCGCGAAGCGAAGATCCACATCACATCCTCGTCGCCGGTCCAGCCGTGCAGCATCAGCACCAGACGGTGCGGGCCGGGGCCGGACGGAACGCGCTGGCGCAGGGTGATGCCGTTAAGGGTCAGCAGGGCGCCGGTATCCATCGCCTGGCTCACTCCTCCGGCCCGTTGACCTTCTTGACGATCCAGCCCATTACGGTCAGAACCAGCCAGATCAGTCCCACCGGCACAAGCGCCCCCAACAGGCACACCAGGCCCACCGCGGCCGAACTGGGGCCAAAGATTAGCGCGATCAGCCCCAGGCCGACGACCAGCAAGATCACCACAAAGCCGATCAACAGGCGGCGGTTGGTTTGAGTGGCAAAGCGGCGCATATCCTGTGACATCTAAAGCACCTCGGTGATGAATGGCATGCGCACCTCAGGGCGGGCCAGGCGGCGCAGGCGGCGCAGCGCCGCCGCCGTGCGGCTGACAGCTGCGTTCAGTTCGGGCAGGGCCGCCTCGGCGGCCTCTTCGCCCAGGCGAGCGACCATCAGCGGGTCGACGTTGTCCAGCAGGCCGATGCCGCGCACCACCGGGCGGATCACCACTTCCGGTTGGGTGATCTCCAGCAGCAGTTCGGTCAGCGCCGCCCCGCCGATATCGATGGATGCCATAAAGACGTTCAGCGCCTGCGAAAAGCGGAAGCGCTCCATGTAGCGGCTCAGGAAGCTGAGCGAGTTGAGCATGCGTGGTTTGCTCATCCCGGCCCAATCACTGAGCGGCGGCGAGAGCACCACCGCCACCACCGGCAGACCGGGGGCCAGCAGGCGCGCGGCACTGACCGGCACCGGGTCCAGCACGCCGCCGTCAATCAGCAGGCGGTCCTGGTAGGCCTGGGAAGGAAACACCCCAGGCACGGCGATGGTCGCCAGCACCGCTTCCACCACCGGCCCGCTGCGTAGGATGACGTGATTGGCGGTCTTCATATCCAC
>JBJSYW010000317.1:0-3694 GCA_046089985.1 Chloroflexota bacterium | reverse complement strand
AGCATGACCACGGGGCGGTGCTGGAAATGGACTACCTGGCCAAACCGCTGGACGGGGCCGGGCTGGCCCAGGCGTTGGAGCGGCTGGGGTTGAAGGGCGGGGAGCTTTCGCCCGGGCGACCGGCGGTGCTGGTGGTGGATGACGATCCGCGCGTGCTGGAGATGCACGCTCGCATGCTCGAGAGCCAGGTCAGCGGGCGGATTGTCAAAGCCTCCGGCGGGCGGGCGGCGTTGGAAGCGCTGCGCTCCACCGAGCTGGACCTGGTGCTGCTGGATTTGATGATGCCCGACGTGGACGGGTTTGAAGTGCTGCGCGTGATGCGTTCCAGCGAGACCACCCGCAGCGTGCCGGTGATTGTGCTGACGGCCCAGATCCTGACCGCTCACGACATGCGCCGCTTGCAGGACGGCGTTGCGGCGGTGCTGGGCAAAGGTCTGTTCAGCGTGGATGAAGTGCTGGCCCAGGTGGAGGCAGCCATCAGCCACAGCAAGCGCCTGGGCAGCCAGGCCTCCCGCACCGTGCGTGAGGCGATGGCCTACATCCATGAGAACTACCCGCAGCCCCTGAGCCGCGGCGACCTGGCGAAGCACGTGGCGGTGGCCGAACGCTACCTGACGCGCTGCTTCCGGCAGGAGCTGGGCATCACCCCGGTGGATTACCTGAACCGCTACCGGGTCAAGCGCGCCTGCGCGCTGCTGGAGGCGGGCGCGCCCAGCATTACCGAGGTGGCGCTGGCGGTGGGTTTTTCGGACGCCAGTTATTTCAACCGCGTCTTCCGCCAGGAGTTGGGTGTTTCGCCCGGGGCTTATCAGCGGGGGGCGCGCCCGCACCAGTGACCTGGTCCATTTTTCCTAGAGCTGGTTCCAATTCTCCAAGACAGGCGCGGCAGCCTGTGTCAAACTATGCCTGCATGTCCACCGTCGACGCCTCTGCCGCCCGCCTGTGCCTGATTGGTGAAGCCGACCCGTTCCTGGCCCGCCTGCTGCGCCGCTTTGCCGAGCGCTGCGGGATGCAGGCCCGGCGGGTGCAGACCGGCGATGACCTGCTGGCGCTGGCGCGCCGGGAGCAGCCGCTGGTGGTGCTGTTTGATCCCGAGCTGCCTGGACGGCTGCGCGGCTGGGACGCCGGGCGGGCGCTGTGCGCCGGGCCGGAGACTGCCGCGATCCCGCTGGTGCTGTGCAGCTGGCTGCCCGAGCGCCAGGCCTGCGATCTGGTGGGGCAGCCGCTGCCCTACCTGTTGAAGCCTGACCTGCATTTTGAACAGTTCACCGCTGTGCTGCGCGCAGCCGGTGTGCAAATGTGACCCTTGGAGGTATCGTGATGAATTCTAGAGAACGTGTACGGATGGCGCTTAACCACCAGGAAGCCGACCGGGTGCCTTTGGACCTGGGCGGCTGCGGGCAGACCGGGATGCACGTTTCGAGCGTGTACGCCTTACGCCAGGCGCTCAAACTTGACCCCCCCGGCACGCCGGTGCGGGTGATTGAACCCTTCCAGATGCTGGGCGAGATCAAGCCCGACCTGCGCGAAGCCCTGAATGTCGACGTGGTGGGCTTTGGCGGGAGCGGCAACTTCTTCGGCTTCAAGAACGAAAATTATAAGCCGTGGACCACCTTTGACGGCACCCCGGTGCTGGTGCCGGGCATGTTTAACACCGAGCCGGACGAGAACGGCGACCTGCTGATGTATCCGCAGGGCGACCACTCGGCGCCGCCGTGCGCCAAGATGCCCAGCGGCGGTTTCTACTTCGATTCGATCATCTACCAGGACCCGATCGACGACAGCCGCCTGAACGTCAGCGACAACACCGAAGAGTTCAGCCTGGTGACGGATGAAGAGACGGTCCACCTCAAGGCCCAGGCGCAGGCTGCCGCGCAAACCGGCAAGGCGGTGGTGATGGCGCTGGGCGGGATGGGCTTCGGCGATATCGCCCTGGTGCCCGGCCCGACGCTGAAGCACCCCAAGGGCATCCGCGATATGACCGAGTGGTATATGAGCACCGTCACGCGCCAGGATTACGTGCGCCAGGTGTTTGAAGTGCAGTGCGAAGTGGCGCTGACCAGCCTGCCGCGCATCTATGCCGCCGTGGGCGACCTGGTGGACGTGGTGTGGGTCTCGGGCACCGATTTCGGCGCGCAGAACAACTGCTTTATCTCGCCCAAGACCTTCCGTTCGCTGTACAAACCGTTCTATACCCGCATTAACGAGTGGATCCACCGCAACACGCCCTGGAAGACCTTTATCCACTCGTGCGGCTCGATCCTGCCGATCATCCCCGATATCATTGAATCGGGCTTCGATATCCTGAACCCGGTGCAGACCACCGCCGCCAACATGGACCCGGTGGTTCTGAAGGAGCGCTTCGGCGCGCAGGTGACCTTCTGGGGCGGCGGGGTCGAAACCCAGACTGTGCTGCCTTTCGGCACGCCCGAGCAGGTGCGCCTGCAGGTGCGCGAGCGGCTGCAGATCTTTGGCAAGGGCGGCGGGTTTGTCTTCAACCCGATCCACAACGTGCAAGCCGGCGTGCCGGTGGAGAACCTGCTGGCGATGTACCAGGCAGTGAACGATTTCGCCGCTTACCCGGCCTGAGGTGACAACTGCAGCCGGGTGCGACTCTGTCCAATAGTCCAAGAACAAGTTCCTATTCTGCAAGACTGGCGCGACGGAGTATGACAAACTATAATCGTGTGTGCACCCTGCCATCCGGCAGGATAATCCGTGTAGATATGCAAAGAGGAGAAAGAAAGAGATGAAACGTTCTTTGTACAGTCTGATTTCGCTCCTGGTGCTGGCGACGGTGATCCTTTCCGCCTGCGCCCCGGCCCCTGCGCCCACCACCGCAGCGACCGAAGCGCCCGCGGCCCCCGCTGAGACCCAGGCTCCTGCGGCTGCCGAGAAGCCGCTGTTCGTCGTGATCAACAAGTCCGCCGATCAGCAGTACTTCATCGACCTGCAGACCTCGTTCGTCGAAGCCGCCAACGGCTTTGGCGCCGAGGCGAAGAAGTTCGACGCCAAGCTGGACCCGAACCTGGGCGTCAGCCTGGTCAACGATGCCATCTCGGCCGGCGCCAAGGGCATCGCCATCACCGTGCCGGACCAGACCATCGGGCCGGCGATCGCCAAAGCCGCCAAGGATGCCGGTGTGGTGCTGATCGCCACCGATGACAGCATCGTGGATGCGGATGGCGCTCCGGTGCCGTTCGTCGGCTTCGACGGCAAGGACATGGGTAAGAAGGTCGGCGAAGCGGCTGCTCAGCTGCTGACCGAAGGCGGCTGGCTGACCGACTCTGCGAAGAAGGTTGGCGTGCTGTCGGTGGAAGTGCAGACCCTCTCGGTGTGCAATGACCGCACCGACAACGAGAAGGCGGCTGTGATCGCCGCCGGCGTGCCGGAAGACGCCATCTTCCCGGTGCCCTACACCGGCGAGACGCTGTCGGCGCAGGATGCAGCCGGCCCGGTCATCACCGCGCACCCCGAAGTCACTAACTGGGTGGTGTTCGGCTGCAATGACGAAGGCGTGTTGGGCGCTCTGAACGCCCTGAGCACCGCCGGCGTCAACCCGGACAACGTGATTGGCGTTGGCCTGGGCGCGTACGAAGCCTGCAAGCCGTGGGCCGCCGGCCAGCCTTCGGGCTTCAAGGCCGCTCTGTTCATCTCCGGCCTGGATGTTGGCAAGACTGCCGCCCAGGTGCTG
>JBJSYW010000316.1:0-3532 GCA_046089985.1 Chloroflexota bacterium | reverse complement strand
CAGCAATTTTTCGGCGGGCAGGTTCTTCATTCTGGCTGTGGTCTGCTTTTTCCTGTCGATCGCATCTTCTGCAATCGAGCAGGCGGTTGATCCTTCCACCAGGGCCGGAGCGATGCTTCTGGGCCTCTCCATCTCCGTGTTTGCATGGGGCTTCGTAATCTTCTTGATCGCAGGCATCCTAAAGCTGGTCACCTCGCGCAAGAAACGCTAAGCGCCACCCACTCGAAATAGGGTGGTTGGTTGGAGCGGCGTCGCTGCTGCCCCAACTAACCACCCCTTCGATCCTGCGTCCCCAGACCCGGCTTCCCAAAACCGGGCCTGCCGGGATTATGTTCGTTTCTGACGTCAGGAAGGTCCAGCCAAGCGCTACGACATGCTCCAACTGCCGCCGACCACGCTGATCGACCGGGCCTGGTTCTTGCCGATCTGGATGCTCTGCCCGTCTTCAAGCTTTTGCAGCAGCCGGGCGATATAGCTGGTCGAACTGCCCCCCATATATTCGGCCATCTGCCGGATGGTTGGGGAGTTGCCGTCGTTTTCCACCTTGTAGTCGATAATGTACGCCAGCAGCGCCTGGGCGGGACGATATCCGTTAACCAGCTTCGCTGTGCGGCTCATCGGGCGCTCCCCACCTGCGCCTGCAGGTTGTTGATCACGATCTGCTGCCGGTACTGCTGGATCAGCAGGAATTTGACCATGTCCTCGCTCGACATTGACCGGTCCGCGCGGATATGGCTCTCCCAGCCGTTGGCGCGCAGGTAGCTGCGCACCCGCTGCTCCAATTGGACCAGGTCCCCCCGGCCCAGCTTTGAGATGTCTTGAATCGCCGTTAAAACGTCTTCAGTCCTCATACCAGTAACCTCCATACAGATTTGAAACTTGACGCCTGTAATACTTGGCGTACAATGTTCGTTATATTATACATGGAGGTGTGAAATGGAACCGGTATTGGTGGACGCCCTTACGAAACTGTTTGAAGCCCTGCTGGTGGCCGCAGCGCTGCTGGTCACCCGCTACGTGATCCCCTGGCTGCGGGCCAAGTCCAAAGAACCGCAGTACGCCGAGCTGCGCCGGCGCGCCGAGGAGATCGTGCGCTACGGCGAGCAGCTCAAGAAAGCCTTCAACATCAGCAACGAGGAGCTGCGCGACCGTGCGATCCTGCTGATCCAGATCGAAGCCCGGGAGCTGGGGCTGGAGATCGACGCCGACCGGCTGTTCCGGCTGGTCGAAGCGGCGGTCAACGCGGTCAACGCCCAGCGCCTGCCGGCTGGCGCGGTGAGCGAGTAAGCGGCAGGCGCATGCCCGCGAAACCGAAATCCGGCCGGCGCGCGGTCGACCGGCGGCTGGTGGACTGGGTGCTGCGCGAGCGTGACGGCGCCTGCCTGTACGGCTGGTTCTACCAGGACCGCTGCCCCAGCCAGGCGCTGCACGTCCACCACATCCGCAAGCGCTCGCAGATGGGCGACGACCACCCGGCCAACCTGATCACCCTGTGCGTCTTCCACCACGACCAGGCCGAAAGGCACATCATCACCCCGGAGCGCCTGCTGCACATCTTGGCCGCTACCGGGGCCGGCAAGGAGACCCCATGAAGACCCGCAAGCCCGTCAAGAAGCCGGCCAGCGTGACCCGCTGCCTGCACTGCCGCTCGGACAACGTCTATTACGACCCGGGCGTGGTGCGCTCCAGCTGGAACGGGGACCGGGAAAAGACCGAAGTGGGGCTGTACACCTGCCTGGACTGCGGCCACGCCTGGCGGCAGCCCCCGGCCGGCGAGAGCCAGGCGTGAGCATCCTGACCGACGGCGACCGGCAGATCCTGCCGCTGGCGCTGCGCCAGAACGGGCGCTTCGACCTGGCCTGCGAGTGGTACCTGAACTTCAAGCCGCTGCCCTACCAGTACGCCTTTCACCATATCCCCATCCCCAACGCCACCTTCCTGGGCGGGATCGCGGTCGGCAAGACCCGCATCGCGGCGGCGTCCTGCCTGGTCGACTGCCTGACCATCCCCTACTTCCAGTGCCTGAACACTTCGGTGACCGCCAGGCAGGCCGCCCTGGCCTTCGATATGTTCATGGAATACTACGAAACCCGCGAGCGCATCAAGCGCTTTGTCGAAGACATCGTGCTACGCCCCTGGCCGATCGTGACCTTCAAGAACTTCAGCCGCTGGGAGTTCCGCACCTCCGGCCAGGGGGCGCGCTTCATCCGCGGCCACGAGTACGACCGGATCGTGTGCGACGAGTTCGGGCTGGACTATGACGGCGAAGCGATCAAGGTGCTGCGCGGCCGGCTGCGCGGCATCCGCCCGGACGGCTCACCGCGCATGGGGCGCATGGACGTGATCACCTCGCCCACCGACGCCCCCTGGCTGCGCGAGCGCTTCGACCGCGGCTGGACCGGCTCCGGCAAGGAAGAACTGAACAACTACCTGTCGATGCGCGTGCGCACGCGCGATAACACCATGCTCCCCGCCGGGCAGATCGACCTGATGGAAGCCGAGTACTCGGATGAGATGCGGGCGGTCGAGCTGGACGCCGAGTTCCCCGACTACGGCCTGTCCATGTTCCCGCGCCGCTCGATCACCGCCTGCACCAGCGCCGCCCTGAACGACCTGATGTACGAAGCGGTCGAGCCGGAACAGGGCAAGGCCAGGACCGGCTACCTGCTCGAAGAACACTTTCGCCACGGCATCACCAGGTTCGAGCTGCCCTTCGATCCGAGCCACGAGTACGTGCTGGCCGGCGACCCGGGCACCGACGACCCGCCGCGCAACAACGCTGCCGCAGTCGGGGTGCTGGACGTGACCCTCAAACCCAACCGACTGGTGTACCTGCACTGGGTGGCCGGGCACGGCTCGTACAACCCGTTCATGCAGTCGTACAAATACGCCATGGAGAAGTACCACCCGATCATCAAGGCCATCGACAGCACCGGCACCCAGAAGGGCATCCGCGAGCTGGGTTTTGAGAACTACGGCATCCAGACCGATGGCATCAACTTCTCGACCGAGAAATCCCCGGCGCTCAACTCGCTCTCGCTGGCGCTGACCGAGCAGACGATCCAGTTCCCGCTGATCAAGGGGCTGGACAGCCAGTTGGCGTCCTACACGCTGGAGAACGACAAAAAGAACGACTTCCCCAAGGACCTGACCATGCTGCTGGCCATGCTGGCCTACGCCGCGCGCCTGACCCTGCGGGAAGAGAGCAAAGAGAAACCCAAACCCAACCACTACCCGCGCATGGCCAGGAGCCGGCGCAGATGACGAACATTGACCATTGACTGGAGCAGATAAACATGGTATTTTCTACGATGACCCTGACGGCGGCTGAAGCCAGCCTGATCAAGACGATCAAGGAGCTTCAGTACGGGACCATCCTGGAGTTCGAACTTAACGGTGGAGATGGCCCAAAATTTGACCGGGAAGTCACCCGGGCGCAGCGCGAGATGATCGAGGCGATCCGCTCGAACGGTTGGACCCTGGTCTACCAGATCAAGATCCACCAGGCGGACCCCAACTACATGGAAGTGCC
>JBJSYW010000315.1:0-31151 GCA_046089985.1 Chloroflexota bacterium | reverse complement strand
CTCTCCCCTTTGCTCATGCTGCCTTTGCTGTTATCGACGGCTTTCGGGCTGTATGCGATGCTGTACGCCTTCAGCAACCACCGCTCCCCCGGGGCGACTGCCTTCGGCTGGGTAATGCTGGACATTGCCGCCTGGACCTTTGCGTACATCTTTGAACTGACCAGCCCAAATCCGTCCGCCCAGATCTTCTGGATGCAGCTGCGGTTCAGCGCGGCGGCATTCCTGGCCCCGCTGTTCGTGCGCTTTGCCTGGGAGTTCACCGGGGCAGCCGGGCCGGTCCAGCGCAGCCGCATCCGCCTGCTGACAATCGTTCCACTGGCCGCGGTGCTGCTGACCTGGCTGTATGGCACCGGCTGGCTGTGGGAGATCACCGCGCCGGTGCAGTTGGGCAGCCTGACCCTGCTCACCCGGCAGTTCCAACCAGCCGGGACGGCCTACGCAATCTACAACTACCTGCTGCTGGCGGTTGGCGTGCTGCAACTGTACCGGGTGCTGGCGCGCTCGGCCGGGAAGTACCGCATGCGCGGCCCGGCGCTGGTGCTGGCGATCACATCGGCTGTGGTCGGTCATCTGATCAGCGTGCTGAACCCGACCAACCTGCCGCCGCTGGACTGGACCTCGTATGCGCTGTTCCTCTCGGGGGCGATCACGCTGTGGGGCATCAACCGCTTCCATTTTCTAGAGATCCTGCCGCGCGCCCGGCAGATCACCATCGAAACGCTGCAAGACGGGCTGCTGGTGCTGGACCTGCAGGATGAAATTGTGTATGCCAACCCGGCGGCTGGGAAGCTGCTGGCTCAGCCGGTGGAGGAACTGGTCGGCCGCCCGGTGCATGCGGCGGTGCCAAACTGGAGCAGCCCGCAGCCGGGGCAGTCCATCCCGGTGGAACCGGCGGGCTGGGCCTCCCAGCCAGGCGGGTACTCGCGGCTGATGGTGCAGGGCGAGGGGGCGCAGCGCCGCTGGTATGATCTGAACGTAATGCAGCTCAGTGAGCCGAGCGGCGTGGCAATCGGCAAGCTGGTCAGCTGGCACGATGTGACCGAGAGCCAGCAGTTTGTCGAAAACTCGCCCAACCCGATCTTCGCGGTGGACCAGCAGGGGCAGATCCAGAGCTGGAACCAGTCCTGCACGATCATCTTCCAGTACCCGCTGGAGCAGGCGCTGGGGATGGACTATCGCAGCATCATCTACTCCCCGGCGACGGCCGAACTGGATGACTGCCTGGCGCAGGTATTCCGGTTGAACCGGGCGGTGAGCGAGATTGAGCTGGTATTCCGCTGCCAGGACGGCTCAACACGCAGTACGGCTTCCCGGCTGTTCCCGGCGATCGGGCGCAGCGGCAAGGTAGAGCGCTGCGTCTTCGCTAATACCAACATCACCGGGCGCAAACGCAGCGAACAGGCGCTGCAAAAACAGCTGCAGGAGCTGTCGGTGCTGCACTCGGTAGCCACGCTGAGCGTGGAGGCGGACAACGAGGACGCCCTGATCGCCGCCGCCATTCAGGTGATCGGCTCCACGCTGGAGGCGGATAACTACGGCGTGCTGACCATTAATGAGAAGACCGACATGCTGGTAAAACACCCCTCGTACCGGGAAAACCTGCCTGCGCCGGTCTCGATCCCCTTGGGCGTGGGGGTCAGCTCACGGGTGATCCGTGAGGGGCGGCCGCTGCGCTTCGCCGATATCCGCCAGGAGGCGAGCTATTTCGAGATCGACAGCCAGACCCGCTCTGAGTTATGCGTGCCGCTGCGGGCCGGCAGCCGGATCATCGGGGTGATTAACCTGGAAAGCCACCGCATAGCGGCCTACAGCCCGGAAGACGAACGGCTGCTGGTGACGATCGCCGGGCAGCTGTCGACGGCAATGGAACGACTGCGGTCGGCGCAGTCGGCGCGCCAGCGCATCCAGGAACTGCTGGCGATCAGCCGGATCAGCCAGGAGATCACTTCAGTGCTGGACCGGCAGCAGGTGCTGAACTCGATCGTGCGCTATGCGGCGCAGATCGCCAATGCGGGGGCCAGCGGGCTGTTCCTGCGCCAGGGAGATAACCGGCTGTACCTGGTGGCAACGTACGGGGTGGGCGAACGCTTTGTCAGCCAGGCCAACCTGGGCGGCATCCCGCTGGATGGAGAGAGCGCGATTGCACGCGCCGCCAGCAGCGGGCGACCGATGCAGTATGCGGATCTGAACGAAGTCTCCAACAGCCTGGTGCAGGATCTTTCCAACCTGGAGGGCTTCCGGGCGGTACTGGCCGCGCCGATGCTGCGCGGGATCGACCCGGTGGGCGGGATCGTGATCTGGCAGCGCCAGCCCTACCGCTTCAGCGCGGAAGAGGAGATGTTCCTGCAGGCCCTGGCTCACCAATGCGTCAACGCGGTAGAGAATGCCCGCCTGTTCGAAGTCGAGCGCAGCCGGCGGCAGATTGCCGAGGTGATGCGCGACACGGGCAGTGTACTGAGCGCCACGCTGAACATGGACAACCTGCTGGATATCTTGCTGATCCAGGTGGAGCGGTTGGTGCCGTACGACGCGGCCAATTTCACCTTCCTGGCCAACGGGGTGGGGCGGGTGGCGCGCTCGCGCGGCTATGAGAAGTTCAGCGCTGAGTTCGCCGCGCTGGTCAATGCGCTGGTGCTGCCGCTGTCCAGCACGCCGAACCTGCGCCGGATGGTGGAGAGCAGGCAGCCCTACCTGATCTCCGATACCACGATTGACTCGGAATGGCTGCATATCTCGCCGGAGAACTACGTACGCTCCTGGATCGGTGCGCCGGTGCTGCAGCAAGACGAGGTGGTGGCTTTTTTCTCGCTCGACAGCAGCCGGCCGAACTTCTATCAGCCGGAGCACGCCGAGAGCCTGAGCGTGCTGGCCGGGCAAGCCAGCCTGGCGCTGCAGAACGCGATCCTGTTCGATGAAACCCGGCGCCGGCTGCGTGAGGTGACGCTGCTCAGCCGGGTGATCGCCGCCGGCACCAGCTCGCTGGATCTGCCGCCGGCGCTGGCGCAAGTGTGCGAAGAGGTGAGCGAATATTTCGACACCCGGGCGGTGGCCTTTGGGCTGCAGCAGCCAGGGGACGGCGCCTGGCAGGTGATCGCACTGGAACAGCCGGAGCAGCCGGGCAGCGGCTGCACCCGGCCGGACCTGGCATCCGGGGCGCTGCCCGCCCGCCTGCACGGGCCGGAGGCGCAGCGCCGCTTCCAGGAGCTGCAGCTGCCGTTCAGCGCCGAGCAGGCCGCTTCAGCCGTCCTGGCGCCGCTGACCGCCGGCGGGCGGCCCTGCGGCCTGTTCGCTGTCGGGCTGCCGTCCGAGCGGGCCTTCAGCGCCAGCGAGAACGACCTGGTGCAGGACATCGCCCGGCAGGTCAGCCAGGCATTGGAACGGCACACCCTGTTTACGGATGCGCGCCGCCAGGCCGAGCGGATGGCGCAGCTGGCCGAGTTGAGCGAGAAGCTGAACCAGCCGCTTAGCGTGGGCGAGGTAATCGTCGGCATCGGGCAGGGCGCGATGACGCTCGGCCAGGCCAACCGGGGCGCCGTCTACCTGCGCATCCCCGGCGAAGCGGCGGAGTGCGGTTGGTTCCAGGGCATCTCGCAAGGCTATATTGAACGGGTGCTGGAACAGATCAGCCACGTGCCGGGCGGGCAGCTGCTCAACCACACCGAACCGATCTACATCCATGATATTTTCGAACTGCCCGAGACCGCCGCGCTGCGCCGGGCAGCCGCCGGCGAGGCGTTTCGCAGCATCGGTTTGTGGCCGCTGGTCTACCAGGGCCACGTGATCGCCGCAGTGGGGCTGTACTACGACCAACCCTGTGACTGGCCGCCGATGTTGAGCGAGATCCTGCTGGCCTTCACCCGCCAGGCGGCGATCGCCCTGCAGAATGCGCGCCTGTTTGAGGAGACCCGCCGGCGCACCGCCCGGCAGGAGAGCCTGAACCATATCATCACCGCAGCCGTCTCAGCCGCCGACCTGAAGACGCTGATGGAGACCCTGATCGACCTGAGCCTGGCCGCGTTCGGGGTCGAGATCGGCTGGATCTGGATCGGCAGCCAGGTGGTTGTGCGCGGCGCGGCGCTGCAGCAAAGCTCAGCGGAGTTTATCCACCTGCACACGCGCAGCCGGCGCATCCCCACCACGCTGGTGATCAACGACTGGGCACAGCTGGCCCCCAACGACCGGCTGGCGGCAATACGGGCCGAGATGCAGTTGATGCAGGTGAACGCCTCGTTAAGCGTGCCGCTGCTGTCGAACAGCCGCATGGCAGGCGAACTGGCGCTGGGCAGCCGCAGCCGGCGCGAATGGAGCGCCGAGGAGATCGCCCTGGCCGAGATGATTGGACGTCAGATCGGCAGCGCCGTGGAACGGCTGCAGCTGCTGGCCAAGACGCAGCAGCAGGCCCAGCAAATGCAGCAGATCATGGATACCGTGCCGGAAGGGGTGGCGCTGCTCGGGCCGGACCAGCGCGTGGTGCTGGCTAACCCGGCGGCGGCGGCGCTGCTGCCGCGCCTGGCCCCACAGTATGACCCAGGCCGGCCGCTGGAACAGCTGGCCGACCGGCCGGTACAGGCGCTGCTTTCTGCCAGCCCTGGACATACCTGGGAAGAGTTAAATATTCCGGGCAGCCCGCCGTCGATCTTTGAACTGGCTGCCCGCCCGCTGGAGACCGGCGACAGCCCGGGCGGCTGGGTGCTGGTGCTGCGAGACGTGACCAACGAGCGCAACAACCTGGCCCGGGTGCAGATGCAGGAACGCCTGGCAACGGTTGGGCAGCTGGCCGCCGGGATCGCACACGATTTCAATAACATTATGGCGGCGGTGGTGGTCTATGCCGACCTGCTGCTGCTGCAGCCGGGGCTGAGCAGCTCGGCCCGCGAGCATGTGCAGATCATCCAGCAGCAGGTGCAGCGCGCCACCGGGCTGATCCGCCAGATCCTGGATTTCAGCCGCCGTTCGGTGCTTGAACCCAGCCCGCTGGATGTGCTGCCGTTCCTGAAAGAGTTCGAGAAGCTGATCAAGCGCGTGCTGCCGGAGGATATCCACGTCCGGCTAACCTACCAACCAGGCAGCTACCGGATCAAGGCCGACCCGGTGCGGCTGCAGCAGATCTTGATGAACCTGGCGCTTAACGCGCGGGACGCCATGCCGCAGGGCGGGGCGCTGCAGATCACGCTTGACCGGCTGGAACTGGCAGTCGACTCGCTCCGGCCGATGCCGGATATGGGCCCGGGCAGCTGGGTGCGCCTGGCGCTGTCGGATACCGGCCTGGGCATCGAAGCGGAGAACCTGCCGTATATTTTCGACCCGTTCTTCACCACCAAGCCGGTGGGCAAGGGCACCGGGCTGGGGTTGGCGCAGGTATATGGGATTATCAAGCAGCACGGCGGCAGCATTGACGTAAAAAGCGAGTATGGCGCCGGCGCCACGTTCACGATCTACCTGCCGGAACTGGAGAACGACCCGCGCGAGCGCGTCCAGGCGGCTGCGTCGCGCGCCCTGCCGCAGCTCGACAAGACCGTGCTGCTGGTGGAGGATGACCAGCCGGCGCGCACCGCGCTGGCCTCGCTGCTGCAGCGCCAGGGGTTAACCGTAGTGACTGCCGCGGATGGGCTGCAAGCGCTGCAGATCTTCAACGAGCGCTCCGGGGAGATCGACCTGGTAATCAGCGATATCGTGATGCCCGAGATGGGCGGGCTGAAGCTGCACCGGGAAATCCAGCAGCAGCATCCCGGGATGAAATTCCTGTTTATCACCGGTCACCCGCTGGACGCCGAAGAACAGGAACTGCTGGAGGCGGGGCAGGTGCAGCGCTTGTTGAAACCCTTCACCGCCCGGGAGCTGACCAACGCGCTATGGGAGCTGCTGCGCGCCGCCTGAAGCAGGATCGGCCCGGCGCAGCCGGCGCAGGAAGGGGGCGGTGTTGAGGCTGCGCTCCAACAGGTAGGTCAGGTAGTGCTGCATCAGCCATTCCAGCTGGCGGTTGATCTCTGGGGTCAGGCTGGCGCGGGCCGCCTCGGCGAAGGCGCTGCGCTGATAGTGGCGCAGGTATTTGAGCGCCGGCATCGAGACCGGCTGCACCGCTTCATGGCGTGGGCCGCAGCGCGGGCAAAGTACCCCGCCCAACTCGGCCGAGAAGAACTGATCTTCGGCGCGCACCTCGGCTGCGCAGCTCACACAGCGAAAAAGCTGCGGGCGAAAGCCGACCAGGTCGAGCAGGCGCACTTCGTAATAGCGCGTCACCAGGTCGCGCTGATCGGGCATGCCGGCAAGGCGAGTGAGCGTATCGGTGAGCAGGCGGTACAGCCCGCTGTTGGCGCCTTCCTCGTACGTGAAGCGGTCCAGCAGCTCGATCACATAGGAAGCGTAGGTCATCCCCGAGAGGTCGGCGTGCAGCGGCAGGTAGGCGTCGATGGTCTCGGCCTGGGTGATCAACGGCAGATCGCGCCCGCGCGAGAGCAGCAGGCCGGCGCGGGTGAACGGCTCGAGGTGACCGGCTTTGCGTGAGCGCATCTTGCGCACCCCCTTTGCCACGGCACGCAGCTTGCCCTGTTCAAGCGAGAAGATCCACACCAGTCGATCGGCTTCGCCCCAATCGCTGTGACGCAGCACCACCGCTTCCAGGCGGAAGGTGCGCTGGCGCTCGGGGCGAGCGGGGGGTGAAGGCGGCGATGCATCCATGCGCTTGATTGTACCGCAGTTCGCCGCGCCGGCTGTGTGGGGCCACTCGGCGGGCGGCAGCGGGTGGAAACGCGCAAAGGTTTGACTCCCGGGGCTGCTTCTGGTAAAATCGGCAGGTTCGGAGCGTAGTACCCTTCGCTCGGAACGCAGACGCGCGGGCGCAGCCGGCAAACAGAGCGGCGTCCGGGCAAATTCTCTTGCCAGAAAGGGCTTGAACATGAAAGTACTTCTCGTTAAGGATGTCTACAAACTGGGGCGCGCCGGTGATGTCAAGAAAGTCGCCGACGGCTACGGCCGGAACTTCCTGCTGCCGCAGGGGCTGGCTGTGCTCGCCACGCCCGGGGCGCTGTCGCAGGCCAAGCACATCAAGGCCCAGGCCGATGCGCGCCGCGCCGTGCTGAACAACGAACTCAGCGGCGTGTCCGAGATCCTGTCCAAGGTGGTGGTGACCTTCCCGGCCAAAGCCGGCGAGACCGGCAAGCTGTATGGCTCGATCACCCCGCAGATGATCGCCGACTCCATCAAAAAGAAGACCGGTCTGGAAGTTCAGCGCCGGCAGATGGACTTCGAGCCGATCCGCACCCTGGGCACGCACAAGCTGCACATCCGCCTGACGATCGACCTGATCCCCGAGATCACCGTGATCGTGCACCGTGAAGGCGAGATCGTCGATCTGCCGCAGTCCAAGGCCCAGGCCGAGGAAGCCGCGGTGGAGGAGACGGTCGCCGAAGCAGCGGAGTAGGGGCTGCCCCGCCCGTACTCCCATGACCGGTCTGGCTGCAGGAGCGCAGATTGGGCTGGAGCCAAGCTGAGCCTGGCCCAGGCCTGCGCAGCTGAAGCCGGACCGGTTATTATTTTTATATGAGCAAGATCGTTGGCCAGCAGCTGCGCCGCTGCCGCGAGGAACGAAAACTGACCCTCGAACAGGCCGCCAGCGCCACCCGAATCCGTGTGCATTATCTGCAGGCGCTGGAGGCGGGTGATTTCGGCGCGCTGCCTTCGGCCGTGCAGGCGCGCGGCTTTCTGCGCGCCTACGCCGGCTACCTGGGGCTGAACGGCGACAGCCTGCTGGACGAGCTGGACGGTCGCAAACTGGTCGAGCCGGCTGCAGCCGCGTCACCGGCGGAGTTGGAGCCGGAACCGGAAGAAGCAGAAGAAGCGCTGGAAGAAGCGGATGAAGACGAGCCGCCAGGCAGCGTGGACCTGCCCGCCGCCCCGGCGGCGTCAGCCGGGCCAGACACCCGCCCGCTTCGAGCGCCGGCGGGCTCGGCAGCGGCGGCATCCCCCACGCCCGAAGCCGCTGCTCCGGCGCCCAAAAAGCGAACCCGGTCGGCGGCGATTTTCAAAGAAGTGGGGCAGACGCTGCAGCGCCAGCGCGACCTGCTGGGTATCTCGCTCGAAGACGTGGAGCGGCACACCCACCTGCGCCAGCGCTACCTGCAAGCCCTGGAAGCCGGCGACCTGGACAACCTGCCTTCGCCGGTACAGGGACGCGGCATGCTCAATAACTATGCCATCTTCCTGGGGCTGAACCCCGAGCCGCTGCTGCTGCGTTTTGCCGAGGGGCTGCAGGCCCGGCTGGCGGCGCGCCAGCCGCGGGCCGAAACGGCGTCCGAGCGGCGCAAACGCAAATCGCCGGGCCTGCCGCCGGCGCTGCGACGCTTCTTTGCCGGCGACCTGCTGATCGGCGCGCTGCTGGCGGTCTTCCTGCTGATCTTCGTCGGCTGGCTGACAGTGCGGATCTTCTCGCTCTCCGGTCAGGCCGGGGTGACCGCCACAGCGCCGTCGATCGCAGATGTGCTGCTGGCCTCGCCCACGCCCACGCTCACGCCCACCGCTGCGGCGCAGACACCCACCCCACCGCCTGCCGCCCCAACCACAGCCCCAGAGCAGCCCGAACCGCAGCCAGCAGGCGAGCAGACCGGCGCCCCATCCAGCGCCGAGACCCCGGCGGCCCCGGCGCCCGGCGGCGCGCAGACCCCCGGCGCCGCGGCTGGCGTGCAGGTTTCGATCGCCGTGCGCCAGCGCGGCTACCTGCGTGTCTTGGTGGATGGCAAGGTGCAGTTTGACGGGCGGGTGATCCCGGGCAGCGCTTACAATTACGCCGGCGCCGAGACGGTCGAGATCCAGGCCGGCAACGCCGCCGGGCTGCAGATCTTCTATAACGGCATCGACCAGGGGCCGGGCGGCGCATTCGGACAGGTCATCCAGCGCATCTACACTGCCCAGGGAATGCTGACGCCCACCCCACTGCCCAGCCCAACCCCCAAAGAAGGCGCCGGCACGCCGCCCGCTGAAGCCTCGGCGACGCCGTCTGCCGCGCCCTGAGCGCCCAACCGGATTTTCATTTAGAGGTAATCAAGATATTTGATGAACTTGAAATCTTTCCACCTGATCTCGCTTGGCTGTGCAAAGAACACGGTCGATTCCAGTTCGATGGCCCAGATGCTGGTCAACGCCGGCTACCGCATGACGCAAAACCCGGAGCGCGCCGGGGTGTTGATCGTCAACACCTGCGGGTTTATCGGCCCGGCAAAGGAAGAATCGCTGCGTGTGCTGAACGAGTTGGCCGCGGGCAAGCGCAAAGGCCAGCTGCTGATCGCCGCCGGCTGCCTGACCCAGCGCTACGGGGTCGAGGTGGCCCGCCAGGTGCCCAAGCTGGACGGGATCCTGGGCACCCGGCGCTGGATGGATATCGTTGAGGTGGTGCAGAAGCTGCGCGCCAGCCCGCACCCGCAGCCGCTCTATCACCTGCCCGAAGCGGCTGTGGTGGGCGAGGATGCACCGGGGGTGCCACGGGTGTCGCTGGCAGGCGGGAGCGCGTACCTGAAGATCGCCGACGGCTGCCGCCGCCCGTGCGCCTTCTGCGCCATCCCGTTAATCAAAGGCACGGCAGTCAGCCGCCCGGTGGCGGCGATCCTGGATGAGGCGCGCCGGATGCAAGATCTGGGCGTGAGCGAGTTGATCCTGATCGCGCAGGACACCACCGATTATGGGCATGACCTGGGGCTGAAAGACGGGCTGGCGGTGCTGCTGGAACAACTGGTGCAGGCCGCGCCGGGGATCGATTGGCTGCGCATCCTGTACGCCTACCCCGGTTATGTCACCGACCGGTTGATCGACGTGATGGCCTCCAGCCGCCAGGTGCTGCCCTACCTGGACATGCCGCTGCAGCACGCCCACCCGCTGACGCTGCGCCGCATGCGCCGCCCGGCCAACATGGACTGGGTGCGCGAGACGCTGTCGAAGATGCGGCGCGCGATCCCCGACCTGGCGCTGCGCACCACTTTCATCGTCGGCTACCCGGGCGAGACCGAAGAAGAATTCCAGACGCTGCTGGATTTCATCGACGAGATCCGCTTTGACCGGGTGGGCGCGTTCCAGTTCTCGTTCGAGCCGGGCACCGGCAGCGAACCGCTGGGCGACCCGCTTCCGGCCGAAGTCAAGCTGGAGCGCTATGAGCGGCTGATGGAACGCCAGCAGGCCATTTCGCTGGAGCGCAACCAGGCGCAGGTGGGCAAGATCCTGCCGGTGCTGATCGAAGGCCAGGGGGACAACCTGTCGGTTGGGCGGTCATACCGTGATGCGCCCGAGATCGACGGGATGGTGGTGATCGAAGGCGAGCACCCGGTGGGCGGGCTGCTGCCGGTGCGCATCACCGGGGCCATGACGTACGACCTGAGCGGGATAGCCGCCTCCGCGCCGCTGCTGAACATCCCATAACAAGCATCCGATTTCAAGCCAAGGACATGCCATGTTTGACCTAAAAAACCCCGAAATCCAGTTCGCCATCCACGCCGTCCAGCAGGCCGGCCTGGCTACCCGCCTGGTGCAGGCCGAGATGGTCTCGCCGGCGCTGACAAAAGACGACCGATCCCCGGTCACCGTGGCCGACTTCACCGCCCAGGCGGTGATCGGCAGCTTACTGTCACAGGCGTTCCCGGATGACTGCATGATTGCGGAAGAAGACTCGGCCGCGCTGCGCGCCCCGGAAGGTAAAGAAACGCTTGACCAGGTGCGCTATTTCAGCGGCGAATTTGTGGACGGAGCGAGCGCCGAGGCGGTATGCAGCTGGATCGATCACGGGCGGGTTGACCGGGCGGCGCGCTTCTGGTGCCTGGACCCGATCGATGGCACCAAGGGCTTTTTGCGCGGCGACCAGTATGCCGTGGCGCTGGCGCTGGTGATCGACGGGCAGGTGCAAATCGGCGTGCTGGGCTGCCCAAACCTGGTCAACGGGTACCAGCCGGACCTGAACGGAGCCGGCTCGCTGGTGATCGCAGTGCGCGGCCAGGGCACCTGGACCACTTCCCTGCAGTCGCCCGGCTCGTACCTGCGGCTGTACGCGTCGCAGCAAACCGACCCAGCCCAGGCGCGCGTGCTGCGCTCCTTTGAATCGGGCCACACCAACGCCGACCAGATCGACCTGCTGGGCGAGAAGCTGGGCATCCAGGCCGCCCCAGTGCTGATGGACAGCCAGGCCAAGTATGCCGTGCTGGCTGCTGGGCAGGCCGAACTGATGCTGCGCCTGCTCTCGCCGTCCAAGCCGCTGTATAAGGAGAAGATCTGGGACCAGGCCGCCGGCTCGCTGGTGCTGGAGGAATCGGGCGGGCAGCTGAGCGACCTGGATGGCAAACCGCTGGATTTCACCACCGGGCGGTCGCTGGTCAACAACCGCGGCATCCTGGCTTCCAACAAACTGCTCCACGAAACCGCCCTGCGCGGGCTGCGCGCTGTCGACGCTTAGGACGCGCCGCATTATGTCGCGCGTGGATCGGGTTGCGCTGCTGCTCAGCCTGCTGGCCGTGCTGGCCGGGGCCTGGGTGCATTGGCGCGTCTTTGAAGGACTGCCGCACATCGAAGACGAGATGGCCTACGTCTGGCAGGCGCAGGCCATCGCCGGCGGGCGGCTGACCGTGCCGTCGCCGGTGGAGCCGAAGAGCTTCCTGGTGCCGTTCATCATCGATTACAACGGGCAGCGCTTTGGCAAGTACCCGCTGGGCTGGCCGGTGATGCTGGCGGTGGGCGAGTTCTTCGGCCAGCGCGGGCTGGTCAACCCGCTGCTGGCCGGGCTGGGACTGTGGCTGAGCTACCGGCTGGTCAAGCGCCTGATGGGCGAGACGGTGGGGCTGCTGGCGGCCCTGCTGATGCTGAGTTCGCCGTTCTTCCTGATGAACTCCGGATCATTGCTGTCACACCCGTTCGGTTTGGTGATGAGCGTGGGGTTCACACTGGCCTGGCTGGAAGCGTTTTGCACGCCGGGAAGCCGCTACCCTCGGCTGGCTGCGCTGACGGCCGGCGGGGCGCTGGGAGTGCTGGCGCTCTCCCGCCCGCTCAGCGCGGTGTGCATCGGCCTGCCTGCCGGGCTGCATGGGCTTTACCTGCTGCTGGCGGGGGACCGCGATCAGCGCCGGCGCGTGCTGGCGCTGGGGCTGATCACCGGTTCGCTGGCGCTGCTGCACCCGTTATGGCAGTATGCGGTCACCGGCGACCCGTTCCTGAACCCCTATACCCTGTGGTGGCCGTATGACAAGGTAGGGTTTGGCCCCGGCTACGGGCACGGCGCCGGGCACACCCTACGCCAGGCCTGGATCAACACGCGCTTCAGCCTGTGGGTGGCCGAGCACGACCTGTTCGGCTGGCCGCGCCTGTCGCTGGCGTTTATGCCGTTCGGGCTGTGGGCGATCGTGCAGCGCAAAAACTGGAATGCCCTGTTCGTGGCTGCCGCGCTCCCCAGCCTGGTGATCGTCTATATGGCCTATTGGATCGGCTCGCATCTGTTTGGGCCGCGCTATTACTATGAGGGGCTGTATGCCGCGGCGATGTTAAGCGCGGCGGGGATCGCCTGGCTGGCCGGTTGGCCGCTGGCCCCCGATGAGCCCTTCCCGAACTACCGCGGTTGGCGGCGCTGGCGAGCATTGGGGATGGCCGCGGTCACCGCGCTGCTGCTGGCTGCCGGCAGCCTGTTCTACCTGCCGGCGCGCTTGAACATGATGTACGGGCTGTATGGGGTACAGGCGAAATACCTGCAGCCTTTCAGCACTCCCGAGTTCCAGGCCGTCACACCGGCGCTGGTGATCGTGCACCCGCAGGTGGATTGGATCGAGTATGGGCGGCTGCTGGATTTGCAGACCCCCTTCCTGGACACGCCGTTCGTGTTCGTCATCTCGCACAGCGCCAGCAATGAAGCCGTCTCGGCCGCCTTCCCGGATCGCAAAACTTACCATTACTACCCAGGCAAAGATCTGGACACGCTGTTCACCCAGCGCTAGAGCCTCAGGCCGAGCGAAGCGGCAAGCAGCATAAGATATCCGCCTGTTGGACGAATCGGTCAAATGCTCTATAATGGCCCGGTTATCCTAAGATCGAGGCGGCGCGCAGAATTTCGGCCTGTATGCAGCCAGAGAGAAACCGGTCGCACAGCTTTCAGGTGTTTTGGCGGGGCCTGCAAACATTCAATACCTGCGAAAGCTGAGGGCGATCGCTTGCCTGAGCCCGGCAAATTGCCGGGCGTAAAGAAGGCGTAAACTCAAACTTTACGTAGTATTTATGGCGATTTTCGGCGAATACGGATATTCTAGCTTGGGATAACCAGCATACGATGACTCAGGCGTAAACTTTCCAACTGCCGATGACCAGGATGACCCCTCCCTACCGGGTGTTGATCGTCGATGACGACCATGCGCAAGCCGAAATGGTGCGTGAGTTTCTGCGCCTGGCCGGCTATACGGAAATTGAGCATGTCGACCACATCCGCGCCATCTGGGACAGCATGGCCAACCACGAATTTGACGTGGTTCTGCTAGATTACATGCTGCCGGACGGTACCGGGCTGGACGTGCTGGAACAGTTTGCCCAGAAGGGCCAGCGCCTGCCGGTCATCATGGTCACCGGGCAGGGCACCGAGCGCATCGCCGTCAAGGCTATCCAGCACGGCGCATCCGACTACCTGCTGAAGAGCGACAATTACATCCTGACCCTCCCGGCGCTGATCCACAAGACCGTCCAGGCCCATAACCTGAAGCTGTCGATCCAACGCTCGCAGGAGCAGATCCGCTACCAGGCGCTGCTGCTGAACAACGTACGCGACTCGGTGGTAGTGTGGGACAACTCTGGGCGCATCACCTACTGGAACCCGGCAGCGTCGGCGCTGTTCGGCTGGACGGCCGAAGAACGCCTGGGCCGGCCGGCGCTGCAGTTCTACCTGGCCACCTTCACCCCCCCGGTCTTGCCGCCCAAGGACGGCGAAGCGAACAGCCCGTACGTGGTGCGGCGTTACAACCATCGCGATGGGCGGATGGTGTGGGTCAGCTCGCGCGTTACCACGCTGCGCGACCTGGAACAACCCGAGCGGCTGCTGGGCTTTATGGATGTCTCGCACGACATCACCCGCAGCATTGAAGCCGAGCAGGCCCTGCGTGACAGCGAAGCGCGCTACCGGGCGATCGTGGAGGATTACCAGACCGAGCTGATCTATCGCTTCAAACCCAGCGGGATGATCACCTTCGCCAACGAAGTCTACTGCCGCTATTTCGGCAAGAGCCGAGACGAGTTGGTGGGGATGAACTTCCTGTATTTCATCCCAGAGAACGAGCGCTCGCGGCTGATCCAGCACCTGAGCACCTTTGGCCCCAGCCGGCCGGTGGGGATGCTGGAGCACCAGGTCAGCGTGCCGGGGCAGGGGCTGCGCTGGCTGCAGCGCACCGACCGGGCGATCTTCGACGAGCGCAGCCGCATCCAGGAGTTCCAATCGGTGGGCCGCGATATCACCGAACGCAAACTGATGGAGTCACAGATCCAGGCCGCCCAGGCCCACCTGGTTCAGGCGGCGCGCATGGCTACCATCGGCGAGGTGGCCTCCGGGGTGGCGCACCAGATCTACAACCCGCTGACCACGATCATCGCCGATGCGCAAATCCTGCGCCGCTCGCTGCCCACCGAGCACGATGCGCACGAATCGGCTGAAGCGATCGAGCAGGCTGGCTGGCGGCTGCAGCAGGTGGTGCAGCGGTTGATGGAGTTCTCTCGCCCGGGCAGTGAGGCGCTGGAGCGGCTGTCGATCAACCAGACCCTGCAGAGCGCCCTGGCGCTGGTGCATCCCAGCATCGAAGCCGAGGGCTGCAGTCTGGAGTCCCACCTGGCTGATGAGCTGCCGCCGGTGCGCGGCAACCCCAACCAATTAGAGAACCTGTGGGTTAACCTGCTGCTGCTGGCGCGCGATGCGGTCAGCGGGCGGATGCCGCAGTCGGCAGGCAAAAACGGCCGGAACGGCGGGGAAGCGCCGGAAAACGGGCACACCTATTGCATCCGGGTTAGCACAAAGCTCGGGCCGCTCGATTCAGTCATCGTCGAGGTGTGCGATAATGGGCGCCCGATCCCGGAGGACCAGATGGCCACCATCTTCGAGCCGAACTTCGTCGGCCCGACTATCGGCCGCGGCACCGGGATGGAGTTGAGCATCTGCCGCGAGATCGTGCGCCAGCACAACGGGCAGGTTGCCGTCGAGAGCGGACCCGAGCGTGATACAATCTTTCGTGTAACATTCCCGGGAGAGGTGTAGTATGGAACCGGCGAACATCCTGGTCATCGAGGACGATTACATCGTGGCCCGCACCATTGAACGCAGCTTGCGCGGCGACGAGTTTCGGGTCACCCTGGCAAGCCGCGGCGAGAAGGGCCTGTATATAGCGCGCCAGGCCCCGCCCGACCTGGTGATCCTGGATATCATCATGCCCGACATGGACGGCTACCAGGTGTGCCGGGCGATGCGCAGCGATGCCCAGTTAAAAAACATCCCGGTGCTGTTCCTGACCGCGAAAGTCAAGCCGCAGGACCGCATCAATGGGTTTGTCGCCGGGGCTGACGATTACCTGAGCAAGCCGTTCAACGTAGATGAGTTGACCGCTCGGGTACGAGCGATCTTGCGCCGCACGCGCCGGGTCCGGCGAGCGGCCCGCACCCGCATCCTGGAGCAGGCCGCGCAGGCGGCTTCCGCTCCGCCGGCACAGGCCGGCCTGCCTGGCGCCACAGCACCGGCTGCCTCCCCAATCAACCTGCAGCACTGCCTGTCGGTAGAAAGCTACACGCTTGACACCCGCGCCTTTGAGCTATACACGCCCCGGCGCGGCAAGGTGCGCCTGACCCCGCTGCAGTACGACCTGCTCTACCACCTGATGACCCACCCGGGCCAGGCGTTCTCCCCGGCGCGGCTGCTGGACGAAGTCTGGGATTTCCCCAGCGGCAAAGGCAGCCCGGACCTGGTGCGCGTGCATATCAAGACCCTGCGCGAGCGCATCGAGAGCGACCCAACCACCCCAACATTCATCCGTACCATCCCCGGACGCGGGTACACGGTTGGCGCAATGACCTAACGAGGCTGCCGGATGTCGCTCACCACTCCGCTCTCTGCGCAACAGCAAACCGACCCGGCCTGGCAAGCACGTGACACGCTGGACGAGATCTTTTATTCCGCCGGCGATCTGCACAGCGCCTGCTTTAAGGCCCTGCCGGTGCTGCTGCAGGCCGCCGGTCTGGAGAGTGGGGCGCTGCTGGTGTTGGAAACGGAGCGCGGGCCGCTGCTGGTGCAGCACGGGCTTGGACCGGGGTGGAGCGGACCGCTAAGCGAGCCCACCAGCCCGCTGCGCCAGGCCGCCCTGCGCTGCCTGCAGCCGGGCGGGCCGGAACAATCCATCGATGCGCCGGGGCCGGCTCTGCTGCTGCCGCTGCCGCCGGCGGAACAGGCGGCGCTGCTTGCACCGGGTACGGAAATCTCCGGGCCGGCGCGCCAGGCGCTTGCCGGGCTGCTGACCCCACTGGGAAGAGCTATCCGGGCGGCGCTTAAGCGCGAGGATATGCAGCGCCGGGCGCGTGCGCTGGCCCAGCTGCAGAGCGAGCTGACTCACATGGGCTACGGCGGCCCGGGCGGCAAGCTGGACGAGTATGGAACGCTGGAAGCCGGCGGGGCGCTGCAGCAGTTGGACGGTTCCTTAACCGGAACAGGCCAGCCGGCCGTTCCCGCCGCAGATGCGCTGCAGGCGGCGCTGGTGCGCGGTGCATGCCAGGTGCTGGACAGTGAGGTCTGCGCCCTGGTGCTGCTGAACGACCCGACCGATGGATGGATGATCAGCAAGACCCTGGACGAGGCCGATGCCTGGGTGTATCAGATCGGCTCAACCGAAGGCAGCGGGCTGGTGCGCGAATGCCTGCACACCGGGCAGGCCATCCTGACCAACCAACCGTCGCTGGACCCGCGCTTTGAGCCGGTGAGCGATGGGTGGGGCGATCTGCCGGTGAGTTCGTTCCTGTGCGCCCCGCTGCTGGTGGACGGGCAGGCAATTGGCGTGCTGAAGGCGCTCAACCACCGCCGCGGTCCATTTGACGGCTTTGACCAGGATCTGCTGGCGATCCTGGCGGTGCAGGCCGCCAACGCCATCCACGGAGCACGCGTGGTGCAGCAGTTGAAGGTCAGCAACGCCGACCTGGAAGCCAGCCGCTGGGAGCTGCTCAGCTCGCGCAACACGCTGCGGGCGATCTTCGACCACCTGCCGGGCGGGCTGTACATCGTTGAGCCGGATTACCGGCTGACGGCGGTCAACCGCGTGCGCGCCCAGCGCGACGGGCTGCTGCCGCGTGCCCTGGTTGGGCAGGTGTGCTACCAGGCGCTGTTCAAACGCAGCGAGCCGTGCGCCGAATGCCGGGTGCGCGAGAGCCTGCAGGAAGCGCGCAGCACGCAGCGCAGCGAGCGGCGCTTCAGCGGCGGCGACGAGGCCAGCGATTGGGAGATCAGCACCTACCCGATCTTGAACGAAGACGAGCGCGTGATCCAGGCGATTGTGCTGGAGCAGGACGCCACCGAACGGCGGCGCTTAGAGTCGATCCTGACCCAATCGGAAAAGCTGGCTGCCATCGGACAGCTGGCAGCCGGGGTGGCGCACGAAATCAACAACCCGCTGACCGCCATCATTGCCAACGCCCAGATCCTGCACCGTGAGCTGCCGCCCAACTCGGACCTGCAAGAATCGGTCGACCTGATCGCCCGCGCCGGGGCGCGCGCCACCCAGGTGGTGCGCAATTTGCTCGACTTCGCCCGCAAGGAAGAGTACCACCTGGGCCTGACCGATCTGAACGAGACGGTCGAGCGGGCGCTGGAGCTGGTGCAGCACGAAGTGCTGGCGCGCGGCATCCGCCTGGACTTTGCCCCCGATCCAACCCTGCCGCCGCTGCTCGCCAGCCAGGATCACCTGCAGAGCGTGTGGCTCAACCTGCTGCTGAACGCGATCGACTCGCTCGATAAAGGCCCGGGTGAAATCAAGATCGTCACCCGCAAGGTGGGCAGCGAGATCCACGTGCTGGTCAGCGACAACGGCAAGGGCATTCCACCCGACCGGCTGACGCGCATCTTTGAGCCGTTCTATACCACCAAGGCGCCGGGGCGCGGCACCGGGCTGGGCCTATCGGTCAGCCACCGCATCGTCAAACAGCACGGCGGGCGCATCAGCGTTGAAAGCCAGCTGGGCGGCGGCAGCATTTTCACCGTTATCCTACCTGTTTCCTGAATCGATCCCATGACCCTGAGCGCATTCTTACGACCGCGAGGTGTGGCGGTAATTGGCGCGTCTGGTGACCCAACCAAGCTGGGTTACGGGCTGTCGCGCAACCTGCTGCACTCCAATTACCAGGGCGAGGTATACCTGGTCAACCCCAAGGGCGGGCGGTTAATGGGCAAGACGCTGCTGCGATCGATCGCCGAGGCGCCCGACCCGCTCGACCTGGCGATCCTGCTGATCCCGGCTGGAGCAGTGCCGGACGCGCTGGAGACCTGCGGCAAGCGCGGCGTGCCGGTGGCGGTGATCGCCTCGGGCGGCTTTCGCGAGACCGGTCCGGAAGGCGCCGCGCTGGAAGCAGAGTGTCTGTCGATCGCCCGGCAGTACCGCATGCGCCTGGTGGGGCCAAACTGCATCGGGCTGCTCGACACGCACCTGCCGATCGACGCCACGTTCCTGCCGCCGCCCGGCCCGCTGCCGGGCGAGGTGGCCTTCCTGTCCCATTCGGGGGCAATCTGCGCCGCGGTGATCGACTGGGCGCGCGGGCACAACTTTGGCCTGTCGCGCCTGATCAGCCTGGGCAACCAGGCCGACGTAAACGAGACCGAACTGCTGGAGCCGGTAGCCGGCGACCCATACACCCGCGTGGTAACGCTCTACCTGGAAGGCGTGCGCAGCGGGCGCGAGTTCGTCAAGGCAGCCGCCCGGGTGACGGCCGAAAAGCCGGTCATCGCGCTGAAAGTGGGGCGCTTTGCCAGCGGGCAGCGGGCGGTGGCTTCGCACACCGGCGCGCTGGCTGGCGAAGAAAACGCCTTTGACGCCGCTTTCCGGCGCAGCGGGGTGATCCGGGCCGAAACCAGCGAGGAGATGTTCGACTGGGCGCGCGCCCTGGCCTGGTGCCCGCCGCTGCGCGGGCGCTGCATTGCCGTGCTGACCAACGCCGGCGGGCCGGGGGTGACCGCCTCCGACGCGCTGGAGGCAGGCGGGCTGAAGCTGGCCGACCTGAGCGAAGCCTCCCACGCCGCCCTGGCGGAGGTTCTGCCGCCCGCCGCCAGCCTGCACAACCCGGTGGATATGCTGGCCTCGGCCTCTCCCGAGCAGTACGCCCAGTGCCTGCGCATCCTGCTGGCCGACCCGGGCGTGGACGGGGTGATGGTGATCTCGCCGCCGCCGCCGATGTATACCGCCGGAGCAATCGCCAAGTCGATCATCCCGGTGGTGCACAACGCCGAGAAACCGGTGGTGGTGGCGCTGATGGGCGAGCGCCTGATCCAGGAGGCGGTGGAGCATTTCCGCGCCGCACACGTGCCGGAATACCGCTTCCCCGAGCGGGCAGCTTCAGCGCTGGCGGTGCTGGCCCGGCGGGCCGAATACCTGCAGCGGGCCGGCGAGGCGCAGGCTGCCGCCTGCCAGGTGGACCGGCGGCGAGCGCGCAAGCTGCTGCAGCGCGCCCTGGAACAGCTCTCCACCGCGGCCGGCGAGGACAATTTCCTGCCCACCGAACTGACCGCCGATCTGCTGGACGCTTACGGGATCCAGGTCTCCACGCCGCGCCTGGCGCGCTCGCCAGCCAAGGCAGCCGCCCTGGCCGAAAAAATGGGCTACCCGGTGGCGGTCAAAGTGGCTTCACCGGATATCCCGCACAAGTCGGATGTCAACGGGGTGCTGTTGGGGCTGCTGGACGCCGAGCAGGTGCAGCGGGCTTTCCGGCAGGTGACCGAGAACGCCCGTCAGGCGCGCCCTTCGGCGCGCATCGATGGGGCGCACGTGCAGCGCATGCTGCCCGGCGGGCAGGATGTGATCGTCGGCGCGGTGCACGACCCGCAGTTTGGGGCGCTGGTGATGTTCGGTTCGGGCGGGATCGAGGTAGAGGGCATCAAGGACGTGGCATTTGCGCTGGCGCCGGTGACCGAGGAAGAGGCCGGCTACCTGCTGGACAGCACCTGGGCAGGGCGCAAGCTGCAGGGCTACCGCAGCCGGCCGCCGGCCGACCGGGAGGCCGTGCGCCAGGCGATCATCCGCCTGGCCCAACTGGCGGGCGACCTGCCAGAGATCGCCGAGATTGAGATCAACCCGCTGCGGGCGCTGGCCGGCGGGGCGGTGGCGCTGGACGCGTGCGCCCGGTTGAGCCGCTCCCCAGGCGAGCCGCGCCTGCTCGCCGGGCGAACGAGCAGCGAAAGCCCGGCGTTTTAGATCACGCCCGGCCTTTAGATCACGTACGGCGCGCCCGGCCTCTGCAGCGCCTGCACCACGGCGCGGTTAATCGCCTGCAGGTTGGGGTGGGTGTTGACCGCCAGCAGTTCGTCACAGGTCATCCAGCCGATCTCGTTCACCTCGAGCCGGTCGGGCTGCGGGCTGCCGCCGGTTACCCGGGCGCGGAACATGGCGATCACCGCGTAGGCCTGGTCGCCATTCGGGTAGACCCATGGGCGCACCAGGGCCGATATGCCCAGCAGGGCCAGCGGCTCAATCTCCAGCCCGGTTTCTTCGCGCACTTCGCGCTGCGCGGCGTGGGCCACCGTCTCACCCAGGTGCATATAACCGCCCGGGATCGACCACTCGCCGTTATCGCTGCGCCGCACCACTAGCAGCCGCCCGGCCTCGTCCAGCACGGCCGCCGCCGCAGCAGCACCGATATATGGCGCCGTGCCGATGTGCGGGCGCACCTGGTCGATAACGTTCACCAGCGGTTCAGCCGCTTGCGGCGGCTCGTAGAACGGCGCGGCGCCCTGCCGCACGCGCCAGGCATCGCGCAGCATATCGGCGTAGAACACCGGCAGCGGCAGGTGGGCCAGCTGTTCGGGCGTGAAATACGCCAACGCCAGGCTCTCCTCGGGGTCAGGCGCCAGTTCCCCGGCGACCAGCGCTCCGGTGAAACACACGGTGTACTGCTGCACCAGGTCGCCGTTCGGGTAAGCGCCGTTGTAGCGCGGGCCGGTGTACAACCCCACCAGGCGCAGCTCGCCGATCGACAGCCCGGTCTCTTCTTTCAGCTCGCGCCGGGCGCATGCCAGCAGCCCTTCACCGGGCTCGAGGATCCCGCCCGGCAGGCCCCAGGTGTGCGTATCGGCGCGCTGCTGGAGCAGCACGCGCCCCTGGCTGTCCAGCGCCACCAGCGAGGCGTAAACGATGATCGTGCGCTGATGACCGATGCGCTGGCGCAGCCAGTGGATGTAATCGACGCTCATGCTCCCGCGCCCGGATTACGCAGGGTGAGAGCCAGGCTGAGCGCCACGTAGGCCGCGCTAAACGCCAGGTTGATGCCCACCAGCCAGCCTGGGATGTGCGGGAACAAGACCAGCATAAAAAACGCGCTCAGGCACCAGGCCAGCGCCACAGCCAGGTTGGTTTTGTGCATAAAGCGCGTCCGGCTGGGGTAGATATACTTGATCGGTACGAAGACCAGCACCACGCAGCCGAACAGCACCACCAGGTTGATCCACGGGTTCAGGTTCAGCATCAGCAGGTAGACCGCCACCATGTTCCAGTAGGACGGAAAGCCTTTGAAGAAATACTCGTGGGTCGAGTCGGTCTTGGCGTCCACCTGGCTGAACTGGAAAGCCGATGACAACACCATCAGCGCGGCGATCGGCAGGCCAAAGGGGGGCGGCACCAGCCGGGCCTGCAGCACCAACAGCGCCGCCACCACGACATAGTTCAGGTAATCGAGGATGTTATCCAGCAGCGCACCGTCCAGCTCGGCGGCGTAAACCTTGGTGTGGTAGCGGCGGGCCAGCATGCCATCGAAGCCGTCGGCGAACATCGCCAGCCCCACCCACACAAACAGCAGCCGATACTGCCCGTTAAAAATCGCCAGGATAGACAGCAGCCCCCACACCGCCCCGCTGGCGGTGAACAGGTGCACCCCCCAGGCCTTGGCGCGGCGCGCCAGCGTGGCAGGTGGATAAGCAAATTCAGTGGTCATGGTCAAACTCCATTGGATCCTGTTTTATGTATCCCGGACCCGATTTTGATTTAATAGCCGGCGCAGGCCGGCAGGGCGGCGCAGGCCAGGCGGGAAGATGATTCTAACATGCCGCACGGTATAATACACCTGTTTCATGAAACGCCTGGTTGCATTCTACCGCTTCCCGCTGGGCCTGGCGCTGGGTCTGCGCCTGGCGCTGAGCGCCTGGTTGGCAGCTGTCTGGGTGGTGATCGAGCCGTATTACCCGCGCAGCGCCGACGCCCTGCGCGAGACCTACGGCGCGCTGAGCCCCAGCCGCAGCCTGCTGGGGCGGGCGCTGTTTGACGTCTGGCTGCGCTGGGACGCAGTGCACTACCTGAACCTGGCCCACACCGGTTACACCCGCGCCAACGCAGCCGACACCAATTACATGCCGCTCTACCCGAGCGTAGTGGCGGCGCTCAAACCGCTGACCCTTGGGCGAGAGGCCCCGGCCGCGCTGTTGGTCTCGACGCTGGGGTTGATGGCTGCGGCGGTGCTGTTCTACCGCCTGGTGCTGGACCTGTTCGACGACCCGGAGCTGGCGCGCTGGAGCGTGCTGGTGTGGGCCGTCTACCCGACCAGCTTCTTCTTATTGGCCCCCTTCACCGAATCGCTGTATATGGCGCTGGTGCTGGGCAGCCTGGTGCTGCTGTACCGCCGCCGCTGGCTGGCGGGCGGCGCGCTGGCCGCGCTGGCAGGCCTGGCGCGCATCCAGGGCAGCCTGCTGATCTTGCCCTTCCTGGCGCTGATTTACCAGGCCTGGCGGGCGGGCGGTGAATGGAAGCCCTGGCGGGCGCTGGGCGGGCTGGGCCTGGCAGCCGGCGGTTTCCTGAGCTTCATGGCATGGCGTTATGCGCAGGGGCTGGCTTTCCTGACCGACAGCTTCCAGCAGCATTCGCGCATCATCTTTACCGATCCGCTGCGGGGCTACCTGTACGCCGTGAGCTTCGCGGTGCGGGTGGGCGATTACATCTCGGTCAGCGAGATCCTATCGGTAAGCCTGTTTATCCTGATCACCGCCTGGATGGCCTTGCGGCCGCGCTTCCAGGCCCAGCCAGCGCTGCTGCTGTATGCGGTCGCCAACCTGGCGCTGTTCACCAGCAAGCAAACGCTGACCGCCTCTCCGCTGCAGTCGGCCAACCGCTACGTGATCACGCTGTTCCCGGCCTTTATCGGGCTGGCAGCCGGGCTGCTGCGCCTGCCGCCCGCCTGGCGGCGCTTCCTGGTATCCGCCAGCCTGGCCGGTTACCTGGTGCTTTCGGCGCTGTACGCGCTGTGGATCTTCATCGGCTGAACCGGGTGAACCGGTAAAAAAAAGCCGGGGCCGTCCAGCACATGTACTGGATGGCCCCGGCTTTTTCATACCGTCAAGCCGCTCAGGCCTGGCTGCGTTTTACGCCCAGGGTGAGCTGCTCGCCTTCAACCGTCTGCGTTTCAACGTAAGCATCCTGCGGCGCAGCGCCGGCGACCAGCTGCGTGCTGAGCGTTTCACCGCGGATGTAATCGGCCCAGCCGGTAAAGGCTTCGGCGAACGCGCCGGCCGAGACATAGTAGGTGGTGATGCGGTCGGAGATGTCGAAGCCGGCCTTCTTGCGCATATCCTGGATGCGGCGCACGGCCTCGCGGGCCAGCCCTTCGGCGCGCAGTTCGGGGGTGATGGTCGAATCGACCGCCACGGTGACCAGCTTATCGGCGGCCACCGCCAGCCCGGCGGCGGGGTTGGTCTTCACCAGGATCTCGGCCGGCTGCAAGGCCACCTGCTCACCATCCAGGGTCAGCACGAAAGGCTGCCCGGCGGCAACGCCGGCGGCAACGGCAGCCGGGTCGGCGGCAGCCAGGGCAGCGCGCAGCTTGGGGAAAGCAGCGCCGAAGCGCGGCCCCAGCAGCTTGTTATCGGGCAGGATCTGATAGCTGACCAGCTGCCCGGCCTGCTCGACCAGCTCGAACTGCTTGACGTTCAGTTCGTCGGTGATGATGTCGACAAACTCCTGGTCAAGCGAATGGCGCGAGCCGGAGTAGGCCAGCGCCTTGCTAAGCGGCTGGCGCACCTTCAGCCCGGCGGTATTGCGCGCCGCCAGCCCCAGCGAGGCCACCTGGCGGGCCAGTTCCATCTGGTCCAGCAGCGAGCGGTCCACCGCGGCGGCGTCATAGGCGGGCCAGGTGGTGTGGTGCACGCTCTCGTAAGCTCCGGGGTGGGCCTGGCGGACCAGGTTCTGGTAAATCGCCTCGGTCACAAACGGGGTGAAGGGGGCCAGCAGGCGGGCAAACTTGACCAGCACGTGATACAGCGTGGCGTAGGCGCTTTGCTTGTCGGCGTCGCCATCGCTCTTCCAGAAACGCCGCCGCGAGCGGCGCACGAACCAGTTTGACAGGTCATCCAGGAAGACGCCCAGTGGAGCAGACGCGTTGTACGGGTCGGAGTTCTCCAGCCCTTCTGCCACCAGCGGGATGATCTCGTTCAGGCGCGCCAGCACCCAGCGGTCCAGCAGATTGGCCGACTGCGGGGTGGGGCCTTCCGGGAAGCGCGGGTCAAAACTCTGCGCCGTGGGGGTCCAGCCGTCCAGGTTGGCGTAGGTGACGAAGAAGCTGTATACGTTCCAGAATGGGATCAGGAAGGCCCGGCGGGCTTCGTCGCCGCGGTGGTAGCCGAACAGCAGGTCGTTTTCCGGCTTGTGGTTGCAGTACAGCCAGCGCATCACGTCCACGCCCATGTTGTCGGCGGCCTCGTTGAATTCGATCGAGTTGCCCCAACTCTTGTGCATCGGGCGGCCGTCTTCGGCCAGCAGCGTGCCGTAGCCAAACAGGTGCAAGAACGGCGGGCGGCGGGTCAGCACGGTGGACATTGCCAGCATGCTGTAGAACCAGTTGCGAAACTGACCGGGGAACGATTCGCTGATCCAGTCGGCCGGGAACCAGCGCTCCCAGTAAGCCGGGTCGGTGCGATAGCGCAGCGTGCTGAACGGCACGATGCCGGCATCCAGCCAGGGGTTGCCCACATCGCTGATGCGGTTCATCGTCCCGCCGCACTTCGGGCAGGCCAGCTTGACCGCATCGACGTACGGGCGGTGCGGGGTGTGCCCGGCGAAGGTCTCCCAGCCGGCGACGGCGCGCTGCTGCAGTTCGTGCTCGCTGCCCATTACTTCAAACTGCCCGCAGCCTTCGCAGACCCAGATCGGCAGCGCCAGCCCCCAATAGCGCTTCTTCGAGATCATCCAGTCGTGCATATTGCGCAGCCAGTCCATCTCGCGCGAGTGGCCAAACTCGGGCACCCAGCGGATCTGGTCCACCACGTCCATGATCTGGTAGCGCAGGCTGCGGTTCTTTTCTTCTTCAGTCAGCTGCTCGCGCGGCTTATCATAGCTTTCGCCCATGCTGATGAACCACTCGTCCACCAGTCGGAAGACCAGCTCGGTCTTGCAGCGCCAGCAGGTGGGGTAGCGGTGGGTGTAAGGCTCGATGCGGTACAGCAGGCCTTTTTCGCGCAGCGCCTCGAAGATCGGATCGATCACCTCGGTGACGTGCCGGCCGGTCAGCCAGCCGAAGCCATCGATGAAGTGGCCTTCTTCTTCCAGCGGAGCCACCAGCGGGAAGTGGTGTTCTTTGCCCAGCTGGTAGTCTTCAGCGCCGCAGCCGGGGGCGATGTGGACGATGCCGGTGCCTTCTACGTCGCTGACCTCGTCCCAGGCGATCACCTGGTGGACCTGGGCGGCGGTCTGGGTGACGCCCTTGACCAGCTCGCGCAGCTCCGTGACGCCGCCAGGGGTGTTGGCCGCCGGCAGGTCATCAAACGGGCCGTTGTAGGTCCAGCCGACCATCTGGCTGCCCTTCAGCTCGTCGAGCACTTCGTACTCGCCCTTGAGCATCTTCAACACGCCCTTAGACAGGTAGAAGATTTCATCGCCCTGGCGCACCTTGGCGTAGGTCAGATTGGGGCCAACCGCCGCCGCCACGTTGCTCGACAGAGTCCAGGGGGTGGTGGTCCAGACCAGCAGCGAGGCGTTGGGCTGCTCGCGCAGCGGGAAGCGCAGCGTGACCGAGCGGTGCGTCAGCTCGGCGTAACCGTCGGTGACGATTTCATGCTGGCTGATGCCGGTGGCGCAGCGCGGGCACCACGGCATGACATCGGCGCCGCGGTAGAGCCAGTCGTTCTGCCAGCACTTCTTCAGCATCGACCAGATCATGTAGTTGTTTTCGTTCGAGAAGGTAAAGTACGAACCTTCCAGATCTTGCAAACCCAGGCGGCCGACCAACATCTCAACCGAGTCGGTCACCGGCCCGTGCGGGCCTTGCAGGGTGATCACCTCGGAGGGGTCTTTCTCCATCTTATCGGCCAGCATGCGCAGCGTGGCAGGATCGTTCCAGTCCATCCAATAGCCCAGGCGGATCGACTGATCGGTTTGCACCGCGGCGTAGCGCAGGACGCGCGCCTTGCACTTGCGCACGAACAGTTCCAGGCCGTAGTCTTCGATATCCTTCTTGGATTTGAAGCCCATTTCCTTTTCGACTTCCACCTCAACCCACAGGCCCTGGCAGTCGAAGCCGTTCTGGTAGCGCAGGTGATGGCCGCGCATGGTCCAGAAGCGGTTCATCAGGTCTTTGTAGGTGCGGCCCCAGCCGTGGTGGACGCCCATCGGGTTGTTGGCTGTTATCGGGCCGTCGATGAACGACCATTTGGGGTCATCCTTGTGCAGTTCGACCTGTTTGTTGAATGCCTGCGTTTCTTTCCAGAAGCGCAGCAGTTCGCGCTCCTGGGCTGGGAAATCCAGCTTGGTGGGGACTTCTTTAAAGGACATCGGACCTCCTGAATTTAAAACAAAACCGCCTTCATCCCATGCAGGGACGAAAGCGTGTCAAATGCTTCCGCGGTACCACCCTGTTTCCCGCCTGCAGGCGGGCAACTCCACCAGGGACAGGACGCTTCTGTACGAGGCGCCGATCCTTGCGTCGAGGGTAACGGGGGACGAACCCGGCTCGCTTACTGGCAGGGCGGTCGCCCTGCTTTCGGTTTGCGGCTCCGGAAGGATTTTCGGCCGGTGATCCTGCCCCGGCTCGCACCTGTTCCGGGGTCGCTGTCAGTCACACGCCGGCGTACTCGTTTCCATCATCGCCGTTGGTGATTCATTTCGGATTGCAATTATGCCACAGTTCTGTAAGATGGTCAACGCTTGAATTTGAGGCGCCTTCGATGCCGGTCGGGCCCCAAACAGCGTCTTGACGAGTCGAGCAGTTAATGGTACCTTAACAGGAGACCCGAATTATATCTAATATCAAATATCAAGATTGTTTGCCTCCCGGAGAGAGCAGATGGCGCCTGTCGAGCTCCCCACTTCCCATAAGCAGCTTCGCCACGTGGTAGCCGAACAGCTGCGCATGGCGATCCTGGAAGGCCAGCACAAGCCCGGTGAATGGCTGCGCCAGGAACGGCTGGCGCAGGAACTGGGCGTCAGCCAGATGCCGGTGCGCGAGGCGCTCAAAGAGCTGACCGCCGAGGGGCTGGTGGAACATGTGCCCTACCGCGGCGTGCGGGTGGTGGCGTTCTCGGCCGAAGACCTGCAGGACCTGTATCACCACCGCAGCTATCTGGAGGGCGAGGCGGCCTTCAGCGCCGCCCAGCACATCAGCGGCGAAGAGCTGGCCCGCCTGCGCAGCCTGCACGAACAGATGCGCCAGCGCATGGCCCCCGAGTACCTGCAGGAATACCGCGAGATCAACCGCCGCTTCCACCTGACGATCTACGCCGCCAGCCGGCGCAGCTACCTGGTGCGTACCCTGGGCCAGATGTGGGAAGCCTTCCCGACCATGATGTGGGGCAACTACTTCCGCACCGCCCTGCACACCCGCCCCGAGCGCGACGCCAGCGATGTGATCGAGCACGAGCGCCTGCTGGCCGCGCTGGAAGCCCACGATGCCCCACTGGCCCGCCAACTGGCCCGCGAACACATCCAGGCAGCGCTAGAAGGCCTGCTGGAAGCCCTCTCGAATAACAGCGAACTCAGCGAACTTCACCAAGCTGAATAGAATCCCGGCCCAGTGCTTTCCGGGCCGCATAAGGAACAGCGGATGAACAACTTGCCTGCAACCACCCTGATGGCAATCGGCGGCGCAATGGACCTGGATGGACCGGGTGCAGCGCTGCGCGAGCTGTTCCGGCTGGGCGGCGGCGAGCACGGGCGCTTTGTGATCTTGCCCACTGCTTCCGGGCTGGTCAATGCCGGCGCCGGGGCCCGCGAGGCCCTGGTGAAGCTGGGGGCGCAGCACATCCCGCAGATTCTGCCGGTGCGCAGCCGGCTGCAGGCGCTTGACCCGGCGCTGCTGCCGGCGGTGGAACAGGCAACGGCGATCTTCTTCGCCGGCGGCGATCAACTGCGCATCACTTCATTCATCGGCGGCGCCCCGTTGGAGACAGCGCTGCTGGCAGCCCACGCGCGTGGCTGCCTGATCAGCGGCTCGTCGGCCGGCACGGCGGTCTTGAGCCAGGTGATGCTGGCGTATGGCAAATCCGGGCCCAGCCCGCGGGCCGGGATGGCGCAGTTCGCCCCCGGCCTAGGCTTCACCCGCCGGGTGATCTTCGACCAGCACTTCCGCCAGCGCGACCGGCTGGGGCGCCTGATCTATGCCGTGACCAACCATCCCGGCCTGCTGGGGGTAGGCGTCGACGAGGATACTGCCGCGGTGATCGAGACCTTCCCCGATGGGCGCGAGCGCCTGCGGGTAATCGGCCGGCACGCGGTGACCATCGTCGATGGGCGGCCCGCCAGTGCAGTTATGGTGGCCGATCTGGAAGCGGGGCAGCCGGTGGCTGTCGCCGGGCTGCATGTTCATGTTTTAACACAGGGCTGCGAGTTCGACTTGCTGGAGCGGTGCGCGACCCTGTTTGAAAAACCGTTGGAGCTGGAGTAGCCCCAATGCATTCCGCCTATACAAGAGGAGAAACAAGGATGAAGCATATCAAGAACCTGTTGGCCGTGATGATGGTTTTCGCCATCCTGCTGGCAGCCTGCGCCCCGGCGCCGGCAGCCACGGCCGAAGCTCCGGCTGCCCCGGCTGCTACCGAGGCTCCCGCTGCGACCGAGGCCCAAGCGGCTCAGCCCACCGAAGTCCCGCCGACCGTCCCGCCCGCCCCGACCCCGCTGCCCACCACCGACCCGAACGCAGTGGTCACCGGCGGCACCGTGATCGTCGGCACCCCGCAGGAGCCCGGCACGCTCAACCCGCTGCTGGCCTCTTCGACGATCGACGACGTGATCCAGTCGTTCTTCGTTGAAGGCCTGGTGAGCATCGACGCCGAGAACAACTACGTCCCGGTGCTGGCCGAAGAGATGCCTAGCGTGTCTGAGGACGGCCTGGTGATCACCTACAAGCTGAAGCAGGGCCTGAAATGGTCGAACGGCGACCCGTTCAGCTGCACCGATGTGACCTACACCTTCAACGCCATCATGTCCGACCTGTCGCAGGCCAGCACCTCCGGCTACTCGGACATCGAAAAGGCCGAATGCACCGACGATTACACCTTCGTGGCCACCTTCTCGTCCGTCTACGCCCCGTACCTGCGCCTGTTCACCTACATCATGCCGCAGGCCGCCGGCGACCCGGCCAACCTGGAGAACTGGGAGTACAATCGCAACCCGATCGGCACCGGCCCGTGGATCGTCAAGGAATGGCGCGCCGGCGATGCAATCGAGATGGTCAAGAACCCCAACTACCGCGAAGAAGGCAAGCCCTACCTGGATGGCGTGATCGTCAAGATCCTGCCCAGCCGCGAGGTCGGCATCCAGCTGCTCGGCACCGGCGAAATCACCACCCTGTGGGATCTGACCGAGGCCGATTTCCCGACCCTGGACTCGATGGAAGGCGTGAGCTATGCCGGAGCGCTGTACGGCTCGGGCGAGAACGAACTGCTGCTCTTCAACCTGGCTGACCCGACCGTGGACGGCCCGGCCGACCCGGCGGTCAACCCGCACCCGGTGCTGTACGACCTGAAGGTGCGCCAGGCGATCCAGATGGGCATCGACAAGCAGCTGCTGGCCGATACCCTGCTGTATGGCAACGTCAAGGTCGGCTCGACCGTGCTGCCCGCCGGCCCGTTTGCCTGCCCGATTGACCCATCGGAGTTCAGCGTTGAGAAAGCCAACGCCCTGCTCGACGAGGCCGGTTGGGTGCCCGGCGCCGACGGCATCCGCGAAAAAGACGGCGTGCGCATGTCGCTGAAGATCGCCACCACCTCCGGCAACCAGCTGCGCGAGCAGACCCAGCAGGTGTTGGTCGAGATGATGAAAGCCATCGGCATCGAACTGGTGATCGAGAACGTCCCGTCGGACGTGCTGTTCGCCAGCTGGAGCGACAACGGGATGCGCAAGCACGGCCAGTTCGACATCCTGCTGTACACCACCGGCGCCGGCATCGACCCGGACTCGCACCTGTTCACCAACTACCACTCGGCCCGCATCCCGGTCAAGGACAATGAAGGCTCGGGCAACAACTTCTCCCGCTATATCAACGCGGACCTCGACTCCTGGATCGATGAAGCGGCTTCCATCACCGACACCGAAAAGCGCCATGAACTGTACTGCAAGGTGGCCGCGCAGATCAACGCCGACCTGCCGCGCGTTTTCCTGTACCAGCGCCTGGTGTTGAGCGGTTTCCGCACCGTGCTGCAGAACTTCCGTGTTTCGTCCGGCTACGGTGATTTCACGATCGACTCGCAGAACTGGTGGCTGAAGCCCGCCCAGTAAGCTAAGCCGTTCTCCGGGGGCGCCCGCACTGCCTGCAGGCGCCCCCAACTGCACCTGACCAAGGAAATGTGGTATGGCCCAGTACCTGCTCCGCCGCACGCTGCAATCGATCTTTACCCTGTTTGTGATCAGCCTGCTGATTTTCATCCTGGTCAACTCTGTGCCGGGCGGGATGATGTCGGCCTACGAAGAGAATGCAGATTTCTCGCCCGAGGATATCGCCCGCCTGCGTCAGAAGTTTGGGTTGGA
>JBJSYW010000314.1:0-7533 GCA_046089985.1 Chloroflexota bacterium | reverse complement strand
TGCTGGGGCTGCTGCTGCTGGCCAACCGGCTGTTCCCGGCAGCCGAACCGGATCCGGCCCAACCGACCGGGCAGCCCAGCGTGGTGGTCACCCGGGTGGTCACGCGCATCGTTGGGCAGAGCGAACCGGTCTACCAGGTGGTGACGCCCACTCCCACCCGGCGGCAGGTCTACCCCACCCCCAGCCCGGTCAGCCCGTTGGTCGCGCCGCGCTCGATTTCGGCCGAGCAAGACCCCTGGCGGCTGCGCGAGCGCATGCGCACCTCGCCGCTGCTGTGGGATACGCTGGCCGCTACCCTGCGGCTGCAGGGCCGGCCAAGCCGCTACTTCTTCGGGCCGCAGCTGGACCTGGAGGTGCGGCTGTGGGTGAGCGGGAACCAGCTGCGGCTGACCAGCCAGCAGGGGGCAGGCGGGCAGCCCACGCTGTTGTTGATCGGCTCAGGGGAGCGGCTGGTGCAGTATGGCAGCGGGGAGATCGAACGGCAGGATTACGCCGCGCCGGCAGGTGGGTTCAAGCCGCTGGTGCAGGGGCAGCGGATGCAGCGGCTGGCGCCGGTCAACCTGGCGCTGGGGCTGCCGGGCATCTCGATCGAGGCGGGGCTGGCCCCGCTGCAGGATGCCAGCGCAGCCGGGCGGCCGGCGGTGCTGGTGGAACAGCTGGACCCGGCCGGGGGACGCCTGGCGCGGCTGTGGCTGGACCAGGCCACGGCGGTGATCCTGCGGGCCGAGCTGTTTGACCCGCGCCGCCCGCAAGACGGCGCGCTATACAGCCTGGAGATGGACCAGGCGGCTTTCAACGTCGATTTCCCACTGCAGGGGATGTTCGACGTCGACAGCCCGGGCGACCCGCTGCGCAGCGGGCGGCCGGCGCAGACGTTCGGGCCGGCTTCGCCGACGGGGGGCGATTTATCGCCCACCCCAGCCGGGTTTGACCCGGCCGGCAGCGATCTGGTCTTTCGCAGTCGGCCGGGGGCCGACCTGCAGCAGGCGGAACTGGTGCTGAGCATCAGCGCCCAGGGCGCCGGGGAGACCAATTACCTGCTGGGACGCGTGCCCTTCGGCAACCCGTATACGCTGATCTGCACGCGCTCGCCGGACGGGCGCTACCTGGCATATGCCAGCCGGGCGGTGTTCTCACCCAGCGACCTGCACGCCATTCGCTGGTATGACCTGGCAAACTTGAGCCAGGGGCTGGGCGAGCGCCTGGTGAGCTTCAGCGCCCGCGAGCTGGCCTTTGACCGCACCGGGCGCAGCCTGGCGATCCTGGGGCGCGGCCCGCAGGGCGAGGGCGTGTACCTGGTGGGACTGGATCGGCAGCAGGCCGCCCGGCTGCTGCTGCCCACCAGCGAGCTGGCGCAGGGGCTGGGCTGGTCGCCGGACGGGCAGTACCTGGCTTTTACGGACACCGCCGCGGGCAGCGCCGACGCAGCAGCCGCGCCGGCCAGGCAGCCGCAGCTGGTGATCGCCGCGGTGCAGGGCGGGCGGCCGGTCTACCAGGGCGAGTACCCCGCCCCGGCGGAAGCCTGGCCGCCCGGGTTTTCACCGGCCGATTACGCCCCGCAAACGCCTTTCCCGCGCGGGCTGGACAACTGCGCCCCCGCCCCACGCTGAAGCGAACGCTCAGCCGAGGATGCTGCGCGCAATCACCAGGCGCTGGATCTCGCTGGTGCCCTCGCCAATCGTCATCAGGCGGGCGTCGCGATAGATGCGCTCCACCGGGTATTCTCGGCTGTACCCGTAGCCGCCGTGCACCTGGATGGCATTGCGACACACCCGCTCGGCCATTTCGGTGGCGAACAGCTTAGCCATCGAAGCCGGGATGGTGAAGGGCCGGCCCTGGTCTTTCAGCCAGGCGGCCTGGTAGACCATCAGGCGCGCGGCGTGGATCTCGGTGGCGGCGTCAGCCAGCATCCACTGGATGGCCTGGAAACCGGCGATCGGCTGCCCAAAAGCCTGGCGCTCTTTGGCGTAGGCCAGCGCGGCTTCATAGGCGGCCTGGGCCAGGCCGACCGAGAGTGCGCCGATGCTGATGCGGCCGGCGTCCAGGGCCTGCAGGGTCTGACGCAGCCCGGCGCCCTGCGGGCCGAGCAGGTACTCGTAGGGTACGCACACATCTTCATAGGTGAGCGCATGGGTAGGCGAACCTTTCAAGCCCATCTTCTTCTCCGGCGGGCCGATGTGCAGGCCCGGGGTATGGGTGGGGACGATGATCATGCTCAACGACTGCGACCCGCTGCCCGGGCCGGTGCGTACCAGGGTAATGATGTGTTCGGCCAGGCTGGCATTGGTACACCACATCTTGGAACCGTTGATGACCCACTGGTCGCCGCGGCGTTCGGCGCGCGTGCGCACCCCGCCCTGCAGGTCCGAGCCGGCCCCCGGCTCGGTCAGGGCCAGCGAGGCCAGGCGCCCCTGCCCGTCGGCCCCGCCGGCGGCAGCTGGAGGTAAAAAGCGCTCTTTCAACGCATCCGAGCCAAACATGGTGATCGGAGCGCAGCCCAGGCCGTTGTGAGCGGCTACCGCCAGGGCGGTGCTGCCGCAGCCCCAGCCCAACTCTTCGATGGCGATCGCCGCGCTCACCGCGTCGACGCCGGCCCCGCCGTAGGCCTCAGGGATGTTCAGCCCGAGCAGGCCCAGCGCGGCCATCTTGCGCGCCGCCTCCCCATTGAAGCGCGACTGCTCGTCCACCTCGTGGGCGCGCGGCTTGACCTCGCGGGCCACAAAGTCGTGCACAGCCTCCTGCCACATGCGCTGCTCTTCGGTAAGGTCGAAGTTCATGGTTTCCTCCTGTCGATCCCAACGAATGCCAGAGCCGCGGTCTAATAGAACCGGCGGCGGTCACCGGATGCAGGCTGCGCCCGGGTCTATCCGGCCGCGCCACGCCCGCGCAGCAGCTCGACTGCCGGGGCATGCCCGGCGGCCTGGGCCAGCGCCAGCGGGGTCAGCCCGGCGGCAGTACGCGCTTGCAGGTTGGCCCCGTGGGCCAGCAGCAGCTCGATCAGCTCCAGGCTGCCGTTCTGCGCCGCGGCGTGCAGCGGGGTGAACTCGTCGGCCTGGCGAGCGTTGGCATCTGCGCCGTGTTCAAGCAGCAGGCGGCAGATGGCAACGTGCCCGCCGGCGGCGGCGGAATGCAGCGGCGTGACGCGCATGGCGTTGCGTGAGGGGGCGTCAACCGGAGCGCCGCGCTCCACCAGCAGTGCGGCAGCCGCCGGCGCGCCAAAGAAAGCCGCCAGCCCCAGCGGCTGAAAGCCGTCGGGAGCGACGGCCTGGGCCAGCTGCGGGTCGTCGTCCAACAGCCGGCGCAGCCGCTCCAGGCTGTTGACTGCGGCGGCTACAAAGACATCCAGCAGCCCGCCGCGCTCGGCCAGCCAGGCGGCGATGTGCGGTTCGTTGTAATACAGCGCCAGCAGCGCACCAGCCATCCAGCCCTGGTACTTCAACCCCAGCAGCCCGGGGTGTTCGTCCGCCAGCGCCTTCACCCGGTCAAAATCCCCGGCCTTGACTGCTTCGACAAACTGCTCCTCACCCTGCATATGCCCTCCTTATTGCTCTGCCAGAGCCTCTTCGTTGACCCAGCCAGACTGGCCGTCGATTTCCAGCTTCCACCACGAATACCCGGTAGCCAGAACCCCATTCAGGGGATGCGGCGTGACGCTGCCCGCCTGTCCGGGCTGCAGCGCGGCCAGCACGGCATAGTTGACGCCCGGCCCCAGGCGCAAGTTCACCGGGCCTGAGCCTGTGATCCGCACCGCCGCACCGGGTTGAAAACGCTCCGACAGCTGTCGCGGCAGCACGTTGACCATCAGCCAGGCGTTGGCCACCGCCCGCTCGATCACCGGCGGCAGCAGCGGCCCGGCGGCCGCCGGCTGCGGCATGGCAGGCGCATCCACCAGGTCGGCGTTCGGCCGGTTGACCACCTGGCCGTTGACCAGCATGGTCGACGAGCCGCCGCCATCCTGAGCAATGGCTGCGGTGGCGCCCAGCCAGGCGCGGGCGAAGTGGGCCAGCTCCACCATGCTCATGCCGATGCTGCGCACCCGGTCGCGCCCGTCGACGACAATAAAATAGACATAGCGGTCATTATAGGCCACGGCGGTGCGCGGGTTGCGCAGCACTGCGCCCAGGTCGTCCAGGCGCTGCAGGGCGGCATCTTGCAGCAGCAGGTAGCTGCCCGACAGGCTGGCATACACGCCCGACCAGTCCTGGCGGGCGCTCTGCTGGCAGGAGGGGTTCAGGTGGCGCAGCTCCTGCGAGAAGCTAACCCGGTCGCCCACCTGCAGCTTATCGTTGAGCAAGCGGAAGGCCGCCCCGTGCGCTGCCAGCACCAGGTGATCAAAGGGGATCGGCAGGCCGGCCGGGTCGGGGGTAGGGCGGGAAACGATCTGGCGCACAACGCCGCGCACCGGCTGGGCCTCGGGGGTGATCAGCAGCGGGCGGTCCAGCTCAACCAGCGCTTCCAGGCCGCGCTCATCCGCGCCGAACTGCGGCGAGCGCACATCATAGTGGCTGGTATAGACGATCAGCTCGTCTTCGCCGGCCGGCACGTTGATACCGTCGAAGGGCACAGCCCCCTGACCGTCGACGGTGAGCAGCTGCTTGTTGGGGCGGTGGGTCACGCAGGCGCCGATAAAGGCGGCGCGTTCCATGGTCCAGGCAAAGCCGCTGGTCTTCTGGCGGTCTTCAAAGCGGCGGGCATACCAGCCGGCCTGCACCATGCCCGACCAGGGCACACCGGTGGTGGTGTCGAAATACGAACCGTTGATCGCCACCGCCACCTGCTCGCGACTGCCCCACTGCTCGCCCCAATAACCGATGGCCTGGTCATACCGAGCGGCCTGCTCGCGGACGGTCTCAGCCCCGCCGCTCAGGCGGCCCTGGCCGATGGCTGTCTGCAGCGAGGCGGAAGGCTCGCGGCGGTCCAGGCGGGCGACGAAGACCTGGTTGGGGCCGGGCAGGTAGAACTTGCGGTACTCGATCCCGGGGGCCACCGACTGCCACAACACCGGCGCAGCCAGCTGGGCGGCGGCCGGGACCGGGCGAGCCGGGGCCAGGCCGGGCAGCCCAAGCAGCACAACCAGGCACAGCAGGCGGCGCAGCAAGCCCAGGCCAGGCTTGCCCCAGCCAGGCAAGCCCAGACCTGCCTGGCCCCGATCAGGCAGGCTGCGCATCATGGACGCACAGCCAGCACGGCGAAGACCCGGTGCGGAACGGCCAGCTCCGGCCCGGGGAAGCGTTCGGCCAGCAGCCGTTCCAGGTCAGCATCAAAGCGCTGCACGGATTCCGGCGGCAGGCTGGCGCCCACCCCAGCGCTGGCGCGGATGCGGCCGCGCCAGGCAAGCGGGGTATAGGACGCCGCCACGTCATACGAGAAGCTTTCGATCTCCGTGAAACCGGCTTCACTCAGGTCGCTGAACCAGGCCGGGTAGATACCGCAGCCGCCGGCCAGGTTCCAGCGCGGGTTGTGCTGCAAAATCAGCGCCTCGGTGGCTTCCACCAGGCTGCCCTTCAAGGGCAGCCAATCGAAATGGGCGATGACGATCTTGCCGCCGGGCTGCAGCAGGCGGCGCGCCTCCTGGGCGGCGTGCGGACGGTCGAACCAGTGCCAGCACTGCCCGGCCGAAACCACCGCCGCGCAAGCTTCGGGCAGGCCGCTGGCCTCGGCTACGCCCAGGCGGTAGTCCACCTGCACGCCAAAGACCGCGTCCAGGGCGCGGGCTTTTTCGAGCAGCGGCTCGGCCGGGTCGATGCCGGTCACGCGACAGCCGCGCCGGGCGAAGCCGCGCGCCAGCGTGCCTGTGCCGGTGCCCACATCCACTACCATCTGACCGGGCCGGCCGATGCCAAAGGCCGCCAGGCGATCAAAAAGCGACTCGGGAAAACCGGCGCGGTAGCGGGCAAAGTCATCCGCGGTCAGGCCAAAGTCGGCCGGCAGCGACGGGATCACAGCCCACCTTCCCCGGTCCCTTTGCCGGCCGCGGCGGACGATTTGGAATGCTGCGGCTTCCACGGCACGAACGCGCTGGTGCGGCGCATATAATCCTCGTAACCGGGCCGGGTTTCCAGCGTGCGCTCCAACAGGCTGACCCCTGAAACCTTCAACAGCAGGTAGGTCATGATCAGCGGGCTGAAGAGGGTCCACCAGCCGCCGGCGGACACAGCCAGCAGGTACAGGCCCCACCACTGCAGTGCATCGCCAAAGTAGTTCGGATGGCGGGTGTAGCGCCACAGGCCGCCGGTGAGCAGCCGGCCTTTGTTGGCGGGGTCGGCTTTGAAGCGCGCCAGCTGCCAATCGCCAACCGCTTCGAAGAAGAAGCCCACCGCCCAGGCCAGCACAGCCAGCCCATCCAGCCAGCCGAGCGGGCGGCGGCCCAGGATGGCGCTCACCAGCGGGGCAGAGACCACCCACAGGATCAGGCCCTGCAGCAGGAACACCTGGAACAGGCTGACCCAGACCCAGCGCGGCCCGTGTTGGCGGCGCCAGGCGGCATAGCGGAAGTCTTCCTGCCGCCCCCAGTTGCGCACCAGCAGGTGCAGCCCCAGGCGCAGCCCCCAGGCGGCGACCAGGGCCAGGGCCAGCCCGGCGCGCCCGGTCAGCTCGCCGGGGGCCAGCAGGGTATACGCGCCGGCGGTCAGTACAAACCCCGGCCCCCAGAAGATATCCACAATCGATGAATCGCGCAGCGCCAGGCTGAGCAACCACAGCGCCAGCACCGCCGCCAGCACCACCAGGCCACCGTTCAGGAAGACTTCAATCCAGGTCATTGCGCTGCCTCCCATACTGCCCCAATTGTACCACGGCCGCGGGCTGCTGCGGCCGGTTGGGGCAGCGCGCCGCACCAAGAACGCAGCCGGCCGGACAGCTATCGATATCGTTAGCCGGGTAAGCGAAGCAGCTGTAAACTTTATGGTACACTTTGGTACGAATTTAGGAAGGGACTATGCAAACACCGGGATATTATCGTCACCCTACGATTTATAAAGATACGGTCATCTTCGTCAGCGAAGACGACCTGTGGAGCGTGCCAGCGAAAGGCGGGCTGGCCCGCCGGTTGACCTCCAACCTCGGCGAAGTCTCGCGGCCGCTGTTCTCGCCGGATGGCAAACTGGTAGCCTTCGCCGGACGGGAAGAAGGCCAGGCCGAGATCTATGTCATGCCGGCCAGAGGCGGCGAGGCGCGCCGGCTGACCTACCTGGGCGGCAGCGTGTGTGTGACCGCCGGCTGGACGCCAGATGGCAAGATCATCTTCGCCAGCAACGCCGCCCACTGGCACCCGCGCACCACGCACCTGTACACGGTCGACCCGGCGGGCGGCGCGCCGCAGCGCTGGCCGTGCGGTCCGGCGCGCAGCGTGGCGCTCAGCCCGCGCGGCGGGCAGCTGTTAGGGCGCTTTACCGAAGACCCGGCGCGCTGGAAGCGCTACCGGGGCGGCAGCGTGGGTCAGTTCTGGATCGACGCCGAATGCGGCGGCGAATACCGCCGCATCCGCCCGGTGGACGGCAACCTTGCCTCGCCGATGTGGCTGGGCGAACCGGG
>JBJSYW010000313.1:0-16389 GCA_046089985.1 Chloroflexota bacterium | reverse complement strand
GGGTGACCGACGCCAAGTCGCCCTAGGGGTAGTTCCTCTGCGCCGCGCGGCTGCAGAGCCTTGTGTGCGCCATCGATGGCCTTGACCCGCAGGGGGTGAGCGAGCGAATCTTCCACGCCCTGGACGAGTTCCAGCAAGGCTCCACCCAATATGACGACCAGGCCGCGCTGGTGGTGCAGGTCTGCGCCTAGCCGGGCGCGCCGGACCGGCGCGCCGCTGCGGCGCGCTGGACGGGCGGCGCCTGCGCCGCGCCGGCGTCGGATAAGGTGACTATGCAACCAGATCCAAACGAAGTCTACACGCAAGATGCGCTGGGCCATATCCGCCACCTGGCCCAGGCGATCGGGGGACGCGGCAGCTGCACCGAAGCCGAGCGCCGCGCCGCACGTTACGCCGCCGACCAGATGGAGTTCGCACTGGTCAAGAACGTGACCGTCGAGCCGTTTCAGGCCGTGCCGTCCACCTATTGGGGCTACGCCCTGTCGTTCGCCATCGCCCTGACCGGCTCGCTGCTGGTGGGGCTGGCCGGCGGGCGGGATGCAGCCCTGCTGGCGGTGGCATTGAACCTGCTGGGGATGTGGGGCATGCTGGCCGAGACCGAGACCCGCCCCAGCTGGGTGCGCCTGGCGCTGCCGCGCGCCGCCAGCCAGAACGTCAGCGGGGTGATCGCGCCCGCCGGCGAGGTCCGCCGGCGAGTGGCGCTGTGCGCCCACCTGGACACCCACCGCACCCCGGTGTTCTACTCATCCGAGACCTGGTATACGCTGTTCAGCCTGCTGGTGGGCCTGGCTTTCCTGAGCATGCTGGGCGGAGCGCTGGTCTACGGGCTGGGGGCGCTGTACGCCTGGGCCTGGCTGCCGTTTGCTGCGCTGGGCTGCGGGCTGGTGCAGGCCGCCGCGCTGGGGCTGTGCCTGCAGGCCGACCTGACCCCGTACAGCCCAGGCGCCAACGATAACGCCTCCGGGGTGGGGGCGGTTCTGGCGCTGGCCCGCCGCCTGGAGGGCCAGCCGCTGCAGCACACCGAGGTGCACCTGGCGCTGACCGGCTGCGAGGAGGTGGGCGATTACGGCATGGCGGCCTACCTGGACCGTCACGCCGCAGCGCTCGGGCCGCAGGCGCTGTACATTGTGCTGGACGAGATCGGGCTCGGCCCGGCCAAGTACCTGACCAGAGACGGCCTGCTGCTGAAGCACGCCACCCACCCGGCAGCCCTGGCGGCGGCGCGCCAGGTCAAGGCGCAGCACCCACAACTGCGCCTGTCGGAAGGCCCCGGGCTGGCCTACACCGATGCGCTGGTGGCCACGCTGCGCGGCCTCCCGGCCCTGACGGTCTGCACGGTGCCTGAGCCGGGCAGCGGGGTCGAGTCGCACTGGCATCGCATGACCGACACGCCGGAGACGATCGACCCGGCCGACCTGGCCAACGCGATGCAGTTCACCTGGCTGCTGCTGCAGGCGGTGGACCAGGCCGGCGCATGAAGCGCCGGTTCTGCCCATAAACCAATCTGGGGTGCCTGGGACACCCCGACGAACCACCGTAGGGGCGGAGGGACGCTCATGCCCCATATCTGTCTGCAGCGCGGGCCGCATCCCTGCGCCCGTTCGCGTGCAATCCCAACCGCGCGCTGCCCTAACGCACAATAATTGACGTCGCCGGCCCGACCGGGCTGGCGACCACCACCTGCCCGGCGCGACGCAGCTCGCCCTGGTAGGTCTTCTCACCCGCAAAGACCTCCCAGCCGCCCAGCACAAACGGCGCCAGGCCCTGCACCGCCAGCCACTCGCCGTTGTACTTGCGCGCCAGGTGCACGTGCGTGCCGGTCACCTGCCCGCCCTCACAGGACGGGTGACCCAGCCGGTCGTCGACGCGCACCGCCAGCCCATCCACGGCGCGCTCCCGGTCGGCCAGGTGCAGGTAGACCAGCACCCAGCCGGTCTGCTCGCGGCCGTCGCCGTCCAGGTCCAACGCCACCACATTGCGCTCCGAGCGGGCGATCACCCCATCCGCCGCAGCCAGCGCCCAGGCGCGTGAGACGGCGCAGGCCGGCTCGCCGGTGACTGGGGCGAAGTCGATCGCCCCGCGCGGGCTGCCGGTCTTCCAGGACGGGTGCGGCCCGCCGGTCAGGCTCCAGCGCTCGCCGGGCGGGAACGGCAGGGCCAGCTGCGGTTGGGCCAAACCGGCCGGCAGCAGCGGGCCGAGCGCCTGCGCCCGCGCCCACGCATCGCCAAACAGCGCCGTGTAGGCCGCCGCAATCCCGTCCTCCGAGGACAGCGCCGCAAGCCACTCCGCCTGGGTCGGGTAGACCCGGGCGAGCAGGTTCGCCAGCCCCACCGTGCCGGCGTTCAGCGTGGGCGCCAGGCGGCGCCGGCTGCCATCCGCCAGAGCCAGCTCCAGCAGGCTGCCGTCGCGCCAGCCGTAATAGCCGGCGTTCAGGTGCGTGGCGCTGATCACCAGCTCCTTATACAGCCCCTCCCAGTTGGCGATGGCAAAGCCCAACGGGTAGCGCGGGCTACGCGGCGGGGCATGCGCGCCGCTCACCCAGCCGGAGCGCAGCTCGATCCAGGCCAGCAGCAGGCGCGGGTTGACCGACGACTCAACCGCCACCCGCTCGACGATCTGCGCCCCAGAAAGCGTCTCCTGGCCGACGCGCTCGCTGTAGCGGTTGAGCGCCCCGTTCGCCTGCTGGATGAACGCGGAGACATCGAAGTCGAGCGCGGTGGGCGAGTTGACCACCTCGCTGTCGGGCAGCACCCACATGCCGGACAGCGCCGCGGCGGCAGCCGGGTTGAGCGCTGCCCGGCGCAGGCGCAGCGGCATGCCCGGCGGCAGCATGCCCTGCGGCGGCAGATCGCGGTACGGGTCGATATCCTGCGCCTGGACGCCGAAGCGCAGCAGCAGCGCCGGCAGGCTGTCGCCGGATTGGGTGGTGTAGTCCAGCCAATCCGGATCGCCGGCCGGCGGTGGCGTTCCGCCCAGGGCCGGCGGATTGGCGGAAGCCGCCGGTGCGCCCGTCGGCGCAGCGCCTGGGGTGTAGCCGGGCTGGGGGGCCGGGTCGCCGGGCGAAGTGGTGGCGCGCCCCGGCAGGCCGGGCGTGCCGGCCTGCACGGCCGCGTCCAGGGTCTGCTTCAGCGCTTGCCCCTGTGGGCCGTACGGCTGCGGCCGCCCGGGGTAGTTGCACCCGGCCAGCAGGGCCAGCAGCAGCACCCCGGCCGCCCAGCTAGAGCGGGCCATGCTCGCTTTCCACGGCTACCGCGGCGGAGGCCGGCGCAGCCGCAGCCCGCGTGGGCTCCACCGGCGCAACCTGCGCCAGCAGCATACCGGCCAACATCACCGCGCAGCCCAGCATCTGCACCCCGCCCAGCACTTCGCCCAGCAGCGCCCAACCGGCCAGGGCAGCAAAGACCGCTTCCAGGCTGAGCAGAATCGCCGCATCAGCCGGCGGGGCCTCGCGCTGCGCCGTCGCCTGCAGGGTGTAGCCCAACCCAACCGAAATCAGCCCGGCATACGCCACGCCCCACCAGCCCCGCGGGTCCACCGGCAGGGCTGCGCCCTCCAGCGCCAGCCAGGCCAGCAGGTTGACCACCGCGCAAACCAAGTACTGCCCGATCGAAAAGTGCAGCACGTTGATGCGCTGCACCAACCGCCCGGTCAGGATAACATGCAGCGCCCAGAAAATCGTCCCGGCCAGTTCCAGCAGGTCGCCGCGGTTGACCGACCCCGGCCGCCCGCCGGTGCTGAGCAGGAACAGCCCCACCACCGCCATCCCGGCTGCCAGCCAGATTGCCGGGCGCGGCCGGTGGCGTGTGAAGACCGCCAGGATAATCGGGATCAACACCACATACAGCCCGGTGATGAAACCGGCGTTGCCGGCAGTGGTGTATGACAGGCCGGCCTGCTGCAGAACCGCTCCGCCCACCAGCAGGCAGCCGGCGGCAAAGATGCCCAAACGGCTGCGCCGGTCCAGGCGCACGCCGGGCGGGTCCTGCGGGCGGCGGAACAACCCGGTGGCGGTCAGCGGCGCCAGCGCCAGCGCGGCCAGCAAAAAGCGCGACCCGTTGAACAGGAAATTGCTCATGCTGCCCGCCGCCAGGCGCTGCGCCACAAAGGCAGTGCCCCAGATCATCGCCACCACCAGCAGCAGCAGGTCGGCGCACAGGCGCGCCGCTCCGCGCCCGGATGTTAAAGGATGTGTTTCGTTGACATGCGCCATGATCTTTAGTATATCGGTAATTGTTGTAATTTAACGGATAATTATCGTTACAGGACCCAGTGCGGTCAGGAGATTGGCATATAATAGCCCCACCAAATCTTCATCAAAACGATAAAGGACGCCATGAACTACGATTTTGACCAGGTTATCGAACGTCGCAGCAGCGACAGCATCAAGTGGAACGCTTACCCGGAAGACGTGCTGCCCATGTGGGTGGCCGACACCGATTTCCGCTCGCCCGAGCCGGTCATCCGCCGGCTGCGCGAGCGCGTCGAGCACGGCATCTTTGGCTACCCGACCAGCCTGGGCGGCCGCGCCGGCGAGGTCTCGCCGCTGGTGCAGGCGATCCAGGAGCGGCTGCTGAAGCTGTACAACTGGCAGGTGGCGGCGGAGGCGATCGTGCTGGTGCCCGGCGTGGTGACCGCCTTCAACCTGGCCTGCCACGCGCTGGCCGGGCGCGGCGCGGGCGTGTTGGTGCAGACCCCGGTCTACCCGCCGATCATCAGCATTGGCAAAGAGACCGGCGTGCTGCAGCAGGAGATGCTGCTGGAGCGCGCACCAGACGGCCACTACACCGTCGACCTGCAGCGCTTCGAGGCCGCCATCACCCCCGAAACGCGCGCCTTCCTGCTGTGCAACCCCCACAACCCGGTCGGGCGGGTCTTCACCCCCGACGAGCTGCGCGGCATGGCCGAGATCTGCCTCAAGCACAACCTGGCGATCATCTCCGACGAGATCCACTGTGACCTGGTCTACCCGGGCCACCCGCACACCCCGATCGCCTCGCTAGACCCTGAGATCGCCCGCCGCACGCTGACCCTGATGGCGCCCAGCAAGACCTACAACCTGGCCGGGCTGGAATGCTCGTTCGCCATCATCCCCGACGCCGAAATGCGCCGGCGTTATATGGGCGCCCGTCAGGGCATCCTGGGCTGGGTCAACCTGGCCGGCACGACCGCCGCCGAAGCCGCCTACCAGGAAGGGCAGGAATGGCTGGACCAGATGCTGGTTTATCTGCAGGCCAACCGCGACGCGCTGGTTGATTTTGTGGACCGCCGCCTGCCCGGCGTGCAGATGTGCGCTCCGCAAGGCACCTACCTGGCCTGGCTGGACTGCCGCGCCGCCAACCTGCCCGGCAGCCCATATAAGTTCTTCCTCGAAAATGCAAAAGTCGCCCTGAACGATGGGGCGACCTTTGGCAGCGGCGGGGAAGGGTTTGTGCGGCTGAACTTCGGCTGCCCGCGCAGCGTTCTAATGGAGGGGCTGGAGCGCATCGAGCGCGCCCTGGCCGCTCAATAATTCGGCTCGTCTTTGGGCGGCTTATCGGTGCCGGCGGCCGGCCCGGGGGTGGGGGTCGGCCCGCTGAAAACCGGCAGGTCGATGCAGTTGCCGCTGCCCGGGATAGTCTCATGCTGGGCAGTGGCCACCAGGGCGCAGATCTGCGCCGCGCCTTCGGGCAGATCCTGGATGGTCAGCCCGCGGAAGGGGCGCGGCCCCGGCCACATCACATAGGATGCATCCGGGTTGGTCATGCTGTCCGGCGCTTCGGTGTTGAAGAAGAAGTGGATGTGGCGGCTGCCGGCTTTCTCCAGAAAGCCGGTCGTTTCGTACTCGACCACGTACTCCTCGCCTTCCAGGCGGATCGAGACCAGCAGCACCGAGACGGCGGAACGGGTGACTTGCAAGGTCGGGGCTGGCGCGGCTGGCGCGGCAGGGGCGGCCTGGGCGCTGGTGGGCGTGGGCAAGTTGTCGACCGGGGCAGCCGTGGCAGCGGGGGTCGCCGCGAGGGCGGCGGGCGAGGCCTGGGTAGCCAGGTTCACCATCAGGTTGAGCGCAGTGCTGGTGGCAGCGATGGCGGTCTGGGTGGCCTGGTAAGGGGCCAGCGCCGCCCGGCTGCGGCTGACCAGCAGCCCGCGCCGGAAAGCCAGCCACCCCACCACGGCGACGCACACCATGATCCCTACCAGCAGGGCGCAGCCACCGGCCGCGTAGGCGCGCCGGCCGCCCGGGCGAGCCGCCGGAGCGGAGCCGGTCTGGCGCATGGGGAGCGGCGGGGTCTGGCCCGGAGCATAGGCGGGGGTTGGCCCTGCGCCGTAAGGCGGGGTCTGCCCTGCACCATAGGCCGGCGCCTGGCCCGACCCATACGCGGGCGTCTGCCCCGCACCAAACGGGGGCGCCGGATTAGCGCCATATGGCGGCGGCGTTTGCCCTGCAGGATAATGCGCCTGGGGGACGGCGGCGGCCATTTCGGCGGCTGCGGCGTTCAAACTGCTCTTATCCACTGCCACGGTGGGCAGCGCGCTGCTGTCCGCCGCGCCAACCCCGGTGGTGCGGGCCGGCGGCTCAGGGGCCGCAGACGGCGACTGGCGCACGGTGGGCTGGAAGACCTGCACCACTTCGCCCGCTGCGCCGGTTTTGCCAAACTGGTTGGCGGCCTCGCGGCGCAGGGCGGCGGCCATCTCGGCCGCGCTGCCAAAGCGCTCGGCCGGGGTTTTGCCCAACGCCTTCTCGATGATCGAGGCCAGCCCATCCGGCACGCCCGGGCGCAGCGCGCGCAGGTCGGGCACCGGGTCGGTCAGGTGCATCATCATCAGCGACATGGTCGAGTCCGACTCAAACGGCGGGCGGCCGCTGACCATCTCGAACAGCGTCACGCCCAGCGAGTAGATGTCCGAGCGCCCGTCCAGCACATCACCGCGGATCTGCTCAGGCGACATATACAGGGCCGTGCCCACCACCGCGCCGGTGAGGGTGTGCTTCTGCCCGCCGACGATCTTGGCGATGCCGAAATCCATCAGGATCGCCTGGCCGTTCTCGTCGAGCATGATGTTGGCCGGTTTGATATCGCGATGGATCATCCCCAGGCGGTTGGCATAGTCCACGGCATCGCACACGCCGGCGGCATAGCGCACCACATCGGCAAACGCCAGCCGCCCGCTGCTCTCGTTGAGCTTCTTCAGGCGGTCTTGCAGCGTCTCGCCCGCCACGTACTCCATGACCATGTAATAGGTGCCCTGGTCGTGGTTAAAATCGTAGACCTGGATGATGTTGGGATGGCGCAGGGAAGCGACTGCTGCGGCTTCTTCTTCGAACCGGCGCAGAAACTCGGGCTGGTTGGAAAGGTGTGAATGGATCAGCTTCACCGCCACCCGCCGGCGCAGATTGGGGTCGACGGCGCGGTACACCGCAGACATCCCGCCCTGGCCCAGCAACTCTTCGAGCCGGTACCGCCCGCCTAATGTCGAACCGAGCAGCGCATTGCTGTTCATAGATTTCCCTTGCTTACGGCCTCCCGCGGCCATAAATCAGACCTGATCGGTAAAATTATACCCTCGAGACCCGACCTGTCAACCCTGGCACATAGATTGCACCGCAACCAATTATGCAAAGAACTTGACGCAACCTCAGGAGTGTGCTAGTATCATTGCAAAGAGAATAGCAAGCCCCGCGCCGTCTGGAGGGTTTCGTTGCAGGGTGGCCCTCCCGACACCACGGCGGCCCGACTCAAATAAGGAGTTCTAGATGAAGACCAACCGAGCAACCGTCTTGTTAATCGTCGCCTTGATTCTGGTGGTCGGGGTTGCCTGCACGCGTTCTGTGCCCGGCGCGGCGCCCAAAGCTACCGACACCCCGGGCCCCGTCGAAGAGCAGCCGGGCAATCCCACCGATGTGATGAACCAGATCTACACCTTTGCCACCCAGACGGCCATCTCGGCCCAGGGGGTGATCGGCACGCCGGTTCCGGGCGGCGAGCAGCCGGCGGACGGCACACCGGCGGCCCCGGTTGACCCGAACGCCACCGGAGCGGCGCCGCTGCCCACCCAACCCGGGGTGATCAGCCCGGTCGACCCACAGCCCACCTCCGCCCCAGCCGTGGTGCTGCCGGCGCCCACCGCCGGTCCGGCCCCAGCCAGCTACGCCCTGCAGAAAGGCGAGCACCCCTTCTGCATCGCCCGCCGCTTCAACGTCGACCCGGCCGAGCTGCTGCGCCTGAACGGCCTGAGCACCTACTCGGTGGTCTCGGTGGGTATGGTACTGCGCATCCCGCAGAGCGGGGCCACATTCCCCGGCGGCCGCTCGCTGCAAGCCCACCCCACCACCTACACCGTCAGCGGCAACGACACGATCTATTCCATCGCCTGTGCCTTTGGCGATGTCGACCCGCTGGCGATCGCCTATGTAAACGGCCTGCAGCCGCCCTACAGGCTTACGCCGGGCACAACACTGCAGATTCCCTAAAGCGCTCGCCTCAGCATGCAGCAAGACGTCCAGGGCCGGTTGGCCCTGGACGTCCTGCGCTCTGCCGGACCGCTTATGAGCCACGAACTGACCCATTCTGATATCCTATACCAGGGGCGCATCCTGACCCTGCGCCTCGACCGCGTGCGCTACCCGGATGGCAAAGAGCACACCTTCGAGGTCATCGACCACCGCGACGCGGTGACGATCCTGCCGATCGATGCCCAGGGACGGGTGCTGTTTGTGCGCCAGTACCGCCAACCGGCCGGCCGGGCGCTGCTTGAGCTGCCTGCCGGGGTGGCCGAGGCCGGCGAGGCGGTGGAAACCAGCGCGCAGCGCGAGCTGCGCGAGGAGACCGGCATGGCGGCCAACCGGCTGGAGCGCCTGGGCGGGTTTTTCCTGGCCCCCGGCTACACCACCGAGTTCATGCACGTCTTCCTGGCAAGCGAGCTGTACCCCAGCCCGCTGCCCGGCGACGAAGACGAATCGATCCAGCTCGAGCGCTTGCCGCTGGAAGCCGCCCTGCAGCTGGCCGAGACTGGCGGGATCGAGGACTCCAAGTCGCTGGTGGCGCTGCTGTGGGCACGCCGACGGCTGTAATCCGCGCCGGCTCGTTTTCGAGCTGGGCAGCAAAAAAAAACGGCCCCGCAAGGCCGTTTTTTGTTGCAATGCCGGCGGATCAGCCGGTGTGCGCCGGGCGCGCCCCGGGCCGCCCCGGGCGGCGCGGCGAGGCACGGCGGCCGATCTCGTGGTTGAGCAGCGTATTCAGGCGGGCCACCGCCCGCGTGTCGTACTCACGCCGGCCGCATACGTCACACACCCAGGCTGGGAAGTTGGGCACGGTGATCAACTCCTCATTCAGCCAGGTAAAGTAAGTCAGGTATTCCAGCCGCTGCACCCCCGTCTGGCATTCCGGGCACAGGTTCTGGTAAGCGGGCATCTTATCATCCAATTCAGCACCTATCGTGTTTCTACCACCGATTATAACGCTAACCCGGGCAAAACAAGGTCGATTCCGGTTACCCGCCCGCCTCGTGCACAATTTGTACCCCGGAACTGCTGCCCAGCCGGGTGGCCCCTACGGCGATCAGCGCCTGGGCCGCCGGCAGCGTGCGCACTCCGCCCGAAGCCTTGACCTGCAGATTGCGCCCCACCGTGCGATACATCAGGTCGATGTCTTCAACAGTGGCCCCGCCACTGGAAAAGCCGGTGGAGGTCTTGACGAAATCGGCTCCGGCCTCCTGGCTCAACAGGCAGGCCAGGATCTTCTCAAAGCGGGTCAGCAGGCAGGTTTCGATGATCACCTTGACCAGCGCCCCCCGGCTGTGCGCCGCCTGCACCACGCCGCGAATGTCGTCCAGCACCGCGGCATAGCTGCCGCCCTTCAACCCGCCCACGTGCAGCACCATGTCGAGTTCCTGCGCGCCGTGCTCCAGGCACTGCTGCGCTTCTGCGGCCTTGGTTCCCAGCAGGTTGGCGCCCAGTGGAAAGCCCACCACCACGCAGGCCGGCACGCCGCTGCCCGCCAGTTGCTCCACCGCCAACGGCAGGAAGACCGGGTTGACGCACACGCTGGCGAAGCGGTGTGTGCGCGCTTCGGCGCACAGCTGGATCACCTGCTCGGCAGTGGCTTCGGGTTTCAACAGGGTGTGGTCAATCCAGCCGGCGATGGCTGCGCCCACCGGGGCCGGTTGGACAGCCGGCGGCTCGGGCAGCCGGTGTTCGTACCGGCGCGCCAGGTCGATTAAAGAGTCAATTGCAGTCATTTTGGTTTCCTTTATCGGCAGTTTCGAACAGGCAGCCGAACTGCGAACGGCTTCTGCGGCTCAGGGGGCGGCCTGGGCGCTGCCAACGCTCAGGTCGATCGTGCCCCAGGCCTGTGGAGGCCAGTAAATTACCACCGCTTTTCCAATCACATAATCGGCCGGCACCGGCCCCCAGTTGTGCGAGTCGGACGAATTGTTGCGGTTATCGCCCAGCACAAAATAACTGTCGTCCGGAACGGTCCACTCGCTCTGGTAGCGCGGCGCAGCGGCGATGTATGGCTCTGCCAGCTGCTGGCCGTTGACAAACACCGCGCCGCCCTTCACCTGCACCCGGTCGCCCGGCAGGCCAATCAGGCGCTTGATATATTCCTGCTCGGGATCGCGCGGGTACAGGAACACGATCACGTCGCCGCGCTGCGGGTCGCCCAGGCGGTAAGCCAGCCGATTGACGATCACCAGCTCGCCGTTGTGCAGGGTCGGCTCCATGCTGTAGCCGTCGACCCGGATGCGCGCCGAAACCTTGTCGATGCCCCAGAACAGCAGAGCCGCCAGCAGCACGGTCTCCAACACATCCAGCACAAAGCGCCATACCGCAGCCCCACCCGACGAGCGTGGGGCGTCCGGCTCGGGGGACTCCGGGTTCACCTGGTACGTAAAATCATCCATAGCGGATGGATTATATAACCGCTCCCCAGACCGGGCAAGGCCGCCCGGATTAGAGAGTATTTATCCGCCGCCGGTTAGCGGCGGGCCTTGAACACGAAGCGGATCGGCGTGCCGAGGAACTCGTAGGTCTCGCGCATGCGGTTCTCCAGGTAGCGCACATAGGAGAAGTGCGCCAGCTTCGGGTCGTTGACATACAGCATGAAGGTCGGCGGATCGCTGCGCACCTGGGTACCGTAGTAAATCTTCAACTGCCGCCCGCCCTGCGACGGCGCCGGGTGGTTGTCCTGGGCCTTGGTCAGCACCATGTTCAACTGCGATGTGGAGATGCGCACCAGGCGCTCTTCCTGCACGCGCAGTGCGGTGGGCAGCACCTGCTCCACCCGCTGCCCGGTCAGGGCCGAGATGAACAGCACCGGCACGTAATCCATGAAGTTCAGCTCTTTGCGGACGTGCCGGGTGTAATCGTCCATCGTATAGGTGTCTTTTTCGATCGCATCCCACTTGTTGATCAGCAGCACGGCGCTCTTCCAGGCATCCAGGATAAACCCGGCGATGTGCGTATCCTGGGCGGTGATCCCGCTGGCAGCGTCAATCATCAGCAGCACCACGTCCGAGCGCTCGATGGCGCTAAACGAGCGCAGCACGCTGTATTTCTCAACCCCAGGGATGATCTTGCCACGCTTGCGGATCCCGGCGGTGTCGATCAGGGTCATCTTGACCCCGTCGTACTCCAGCGGCGTATCCACCGCATCGCGGGTGGTGCCCGGGATCGGGCTGACGATGGCGCGTTCTTCGCCCAGCAGGCGGTTCAGCAGGCTGGACTTGCCGGCATTGGGTTTGCCGGCGATGGCGATCTTGACCGTTTCTTCTTCGTCTTCTTCAACCGCCCGCGGCAGCTGCGCCACCAGTTCATCTAGCATATCGCCGGTGCCGGTGCCGTGCTGGGCCGAGATCGGGTACGGCTCGCCCATCCCCAGCTCATAGAAATCGACCGCCATCTCGCGCCGGCTGGCGCTGTCGGCCTTGTTGACCACCAGCAGCACCGGCGGCATAAAGCGCCCGCCCTCGCTGCGCTGGTAGCGGCGCAAGATCTCGGCCACTTCCTTATCGGCTGGGGTGACCCCGCTGGTGGCGTCGGTGATAAACAGCACCGCATCCGCTTCACGGATCGCCGCTTCGGCCTGGTAGCGGATCTGCTGGATGAACTCGGCCGAGCCGATCGAGAGCGGCGCTTTGCCGGCGGTGTTCTGGGTCGGGTCGATGCCGCCCGTATCGATGATCAGGAACTCCATCCCATTCCAATCCGCCTGCGCTACCAGCCGGTCGCGGGTCGTGCCGGGCACGTCATCCACCACCGCCAGCCGCTCGCCGGCCAGGCGATTGAAGAGCGTGCTTTTGCCAACATTTGGGCGCCCCACCAGGGCAACTACAGGTTTTGCCATCTTTTCCTCTACGGGTTGCTTGGTCCAGCCGTCTCCGTCGGCAAAACGGTTGCCGGCGGCGCGATGCTGATGGTTATATCGACGATTTCGGGCAGGGTGGTATCAACCGATACGCCCTGCGGCGCCTGGTCCACTACGACCTGGCGCTGATAGACCCCGGGGGCCAACCCGGTCACATCCAGGATGACCCGGAAATTCGCTGCGGTCAGGTTCTCTAACAGGTTCAGCGGGCCCGAGACGATCACTTCCACCATCGTTGGCCCTACCTGGGCCTGCAGGCCGGGGGTCAGGCCGATCACTTCCACCGGAGCCTGCAGCGTAACGCTGCCTTCCAGCGCAGTCACCCCCACCTGCACGGTCACCTTCGGCTCGCGCACCACGGTGATGCCGTCGGGCAGGTTCAGATCGATGGTCAGTTCAATGTCATCCACCAGGTTGCTCAGGTCCACTGGCAGGGTCTCGACATAGCCGGGCAGGCTTTCGATCAGCTGCGGGTTGTTGGAGAAGAGCGTCACGGTGGGCGGCGAGACCAGGATATTGGTCAGGCGGTAGCCGTTGGCCACCTGACCGCGGGTCACCACCTTGACCGCCGCGTTGCGGAACCCGCCCAGCAAGCTGACCGGCACTTCGATGGTCACTTCGCGCGGCGATACGTTCACCCCGCTGACCGGCTCGCCTTCGGCGTCCAGCACCTGCAGCGTCGCCTGGCGGCGCATGGTCTCCACCTGCCCGGCGATATCCAGGCCGGCGCGCACCTGGGCCACGCGCTGCACCGCCGAGGCCGGCCCGGAAACGGTCACCTCCTGCGGGTTAAGCAGTTCCTGCCCGCGCCGGTAGCCCAGCGGCAGCGTACCGCTCAGCGCCAGTTCCACCGGCAGGCGCTTCTCCAGCAGCGGCTCCAGCGCCAGGCTGACCTGCTCCGGGTCCAGCTGCAGCAGGCGCGATGGTTTGGTATCGATGCGCACCTGCAGATCGACCTGGTGCTCCCCCGGGCCAAGGCCGGTGAGATCGATCCAGGCTTTAAGCAGCGCCGGGTTGTTGGTCAGCTTTGCTAGGATCGAGCGCGGCGCTTGCAGGGTTACGCGCGCCTGGTGCGGCAGTTCGCCCACCACCAGCAGGTCGGGGTTTTTGCCGGTCACCTGCACCTCTACGCTGCGGAAGGTGGCCTGCTCGTTCGGGTCGGCGGTGACCACGGCTGAAATCCACACCACCGCCGCCAACACCAGCGACAGAGCCAGCAGGCCGATGTGCTCGGCTAACCAATGGAAGGCGGGCCTCATGAGAAATCCTCCCCGCTGCGCCGGTCATCCCGGGAGAACCAGCGCACCATGCGCTTGCGCCAATCCAGGCTGCGCGCCGGCTGGAAGAAGGCGCGCAGGATATTGTCCAGGCGCTCACCGTCCAGGCGGCGGATGATGCGCCCGCTGTGCACCACCGAGATCATCCCGGTCTCTTCGGAGACCACTACCGCCACGGCGTCGCTGGCTTCGGAAATGCCCAGCGCGGCGCGGTGGCGCAGCCCCATCTTGCGGTCTGGAGAGCGCGCCAGCACACCGCTGGCCGAAAGCGGCATCACGGTCGAAGCGGCCACAATCCGCTGGCCGATGATCACCACCGCCCCATCGTGCAGCGGGGTGTTGGGGTAAAAGATCTGCAGCAGCAGTTCAGCCGTCACGCGCGCCTCCAGGCGCACACCGGTTGAAACGTACTCCGCCAGGCTGTCGCGGCGCTGCAGCACGATCAGCGCGCCATGCTGGCGCTCTGACAGGCGCACAGACGCAGTGACCACGCTGCCGATGATATCCTGGATCTGGGTAGCGGTCGCCGGGTCGGGCTGGCTCACCCCGGCCCGTCCCAAGCGCTCCAGCGCGTGGCGGATCTCGGGGGCAAAGATCACCGGGATCGAGAACAGCAGCGCCGGCAGGGTGGTCTGCACCAACCAGGAAAAGGCCGGCAGGACATCCAATGACGTGAGCAGCACCACCAGCGCCAGCAGCAGCAAGATGCCGCGCAGCAGCACAAAGGCCTGCGTGCCGCGCAGGAACTGCAGGATGCCAAAGAAGATGGCTGTGACCAGCAGGATATCCACCACGCTGAGCCAGTTCAGCCGTTCGAGGATGAAGATGAAATTGGCGGCCAGGTTACTTAAAAATTCAGACACAGGCCTCAGCCCTTACCGCCGGGTTAAACCGGCCGCAGCACGCGATCCTGCCGCAGCTGTTTGAACAGCATCACCGAGCCAGGGGTCATCGACTCCTGTGCAGCTTCTTCCCAGGCGCGCACGCCCAGGCCCTGTACCGCCCGCTGCTGGTAACCGATGCCGTGGAACTGCGCTTCCTGGGCCGCCTGGGCGGCAGGCAAAAAGAGCAGTGAAACTTCGCACTGCAGTTCGCGTGAAATGCGCTCCACTTCGCCCATCATCGCCCCCAGCGCGTCGATGAAAGCCAGGCTCTGATCAATATAGACTTCGTCGGTGCGGGCCACCAGGTTCTCCACCTTCCAGCCCACCACACCCAACGCTTTACCGTCCAGCCGCAGCAGCAGGAAGGCCTTCTCGCCGAAAGCCGCCATGATATCGTCGCGGCTGACCCGCCGCGCCCCGCCGCTCAGCTGGGTGATCAGCGCCGCCACCTCGGCGGCCTCCTTGGGGCGGGCGCGGTGCACTTCCACCTCGCAGGCGGCCGCCGGCTGCGCTTCGGCCGGTTCGGTCTCGATGGTCGGGAAGAGCTGGTTCCAGCCGTTCAGCACCTGGCCCCAGGCCGCCTCAAAGCTGCCGTCGTTGTTAATCACCACCTGGGCCCGGGCGGTCTTGTGCTCCTGCGGCCCCTGGGCCTGGATGCGCTGGCGTGCAGCCTCTTCGCTCATGCCGCGCTTCTTGACCAGCCGGGCCACCTGCTGCTCCACCGGTGCATAGGTGACCCACACCGAATCGCACTTCTGCGCCATGCCCGATTCGAACAGCTTAATCGCTTCGATCACCACCACCGAGTGCGGCGAGCGGCGCACCAGGATATCCACCGCCTGCAGCACCAGCGGGTGAACGATCGCCTCCAGCTGGGCCAGTGCTTCCGGGTCCGAGAACACCAATCGCCCCAGCCGCGCCCGGTCGATCTGCTCGTCAGGCCCCAGGATAAAGCGGCCAAATGTGTTGACCACCGGCAGGTAGGCCGGGGAGCCTTTGGCGACGGCGCGGTTGGCCAGCGCGTCGGCGTCAATGCCGTACGCGCCGAGGTGCTCCAGCATCTTACGCACCACGCTCTTGCCGGTGCCGATGTTCCCGGTCAACCCAATCACAAATTTTCCTGGCCAGACACTCATGCTGCCTCCTGAGGATGCGCTGTTCGCGCTCCCATTGTATTTCGGTCTGGGGAGAATGTCAAAGGATAAATGCGGTCAGGTTTGACATGCGGCGGCAGGCAGGCGCTCACGGAAGGAACGCGCCCCAGAACTGTTCGAAGTAGACCAGGTCGGCCGGGCCAAAACGCCCGCCGGCGGACTGCGCTTCCAGCAGGCGGTGCAGCGGCGAAGCCGCCTGCCACTGGGCGATGAACGAACCCGCCACATCGCCGGCGTCCACCGCCGAGCCGTCGTGGAACAGCGCCCCGGGCTGCAGCGTGCAGGTCCACACCGCCAGGCTGTCATCCGGGGTGCAGGCCTGCGCCAGGTCCGGCTCGACTTCGACCGTGCCGGGCTTGAAGCGGTACAGCGTCCCCGCCAGCTGAGCGCAGGCGCGCAAGGTTTCGATATCGCCGGCCAGGCCGCAGTACAGCGTAGACGGTTCGGCCGCCTGGATCCACACCAGGCGCGGCAGGCCCGCCAGCGTGGCAAAGTCTTCCAGACCCAGCGGGCTGGCGTGCGCCCCCTGCAGTTCCTTATGGAAGGCCGCCGCCAGGCTGTACGGCGAGATCCAGCCGCCGTGCGCCAGCGGCGCCATCGGGGCGGCCTGGCGCAGCGCATTGTTCGCCGCCGCATAGGCGGCCTGGCGGGCAGCCGGGTCGACCGACGCCGCACCCTGCGCTGCCGCCTCCGCCACGTCCGGCAGCGGGTCGCCGAACTGGCGCGTGGC
>JBJSYW010000312.1:0-5011 GCA_046089985.1 Chloroflexota bacterium | reverse complement strand
CTGCTGCGCCACCGAGGCGACCAGGCCGGCGTCTTCCTCAGACCAGGCCTGACCGGCCGGCCGCTCGAGCTGGATGCGCCCGACCGGCGCACCGGCGACCAGGATCGGGGCTTCAACCCGCACCGGCGCAGGCACCGTGGGGGCATTCAACGGCGCCGGGGAGGGCGGCTCCACCTCAGCCAGCGGGCGGACAGAGGCCGAGTCGGCCACAAAGCCGATGCGCTCCGGGCGGGCGACGCCGTCCAGGTAAGCATCCCAGGCCGCCAGGGCCGAGCGGCGCGCCTGGCGCTCGACCTCGCGGCGCGCTGCCTGGGTTTCGGCGAACAGGTTGGCGTTATCAACCGCCACGGCCAGCTGTCCGGCCAAAGCCTGGAAGGCCGGCAGTTTATCTTCGGCCAGGTAACCGGCGCGCTTCGACTGCATGTCCAACACGCCCACTACCTGGTCGCCCACCAACAGCGGCACGCACATTTCGGAGCGCGTCTCGGGCAGCAGCGGGTTGGGGCGGAAGCGAGCCGAGGCCGCCGTATCGGACACGATCACCGGGCGACGCGATGCGGCCGCTTCACCGTTCAGCGAACCGGAGCCGATCGCCAGGCGGTGGCCGCGGCGAAACAGTTCGACCCCAACCGAACCGGAACCGGCCCGCAGCACCAGGGCGCGCCGGCTGGCGTCGGTCAGGTAGATCTGGGTGTAATACAGGTCAAAACTGGAGCGGATCAGCTCAGCCGACAGGCGCAGCAGGCCGTCCAGGTCGCGCTCCTGTGACAGGGTGCGGCCCACGCTGCCCGCCAGGGTCAGCTCACGCGTGCGCTCATGGATGCGCTGCTCCAGGCCGCCCAGGGTCTGGCGCAGGCGTTGGGTCATATCATTGAAAGTTGCCGCCAGGCGGCCGATCTCATCATTAGAACGCACGGCGGCCTGGGCATCCAGGTTGCCCGAACGCACCTGGTCGGCGGTTTCGGTCAGGCGCGCAATCGGGGTGGCGAAGACCTGCGCCACCACCACCGCCAGCAGCGAGACCAACCCCAGCACGATGCCGGTCAGCGCCAGGTTGGACTCGGTCTGGGCATTGACCGGCGCCAGGGCGATATCGGCGTCCTGGTGCACCACTACGTACCAGCCCAGGTCGGCGATGTCCTGGCTGTCGTTGGAAGCCACGACCGGAGCATAAGCGGTCAGCGAAGCGGCGCCCTGGTACTCGATCTCGGCGTAATCCAGCGTGCGCAGCACCCCCAGGCGATCCAGCGCCTCGCGCGTGGCCACTTCCATCCCGCCGGCGTGCATATATTGGGTCGTGTCGCCCGGGAAGTACAGGTCGGCGTCCAACTGCTGCTCGGCCGCGCCTGAAAACAGCTGCTCGGACAAACCGGTCAGCAGGTAGGTGGTGCGCAGGATGCCGATCACCGCCCCACTATCACGGTCACGCACCGGGATGGCGATGATCGAGGCGTCGGCCTGCAAGCTGTCGTCATAGGCCGGTTTGCTAATGTACAGCCGGCCCTGGCCCTGGTTATAGGCCGCCCGCCACCAGAACTCGTCCGACTGGTTGTAGTCGCTGGTGATCCGGTTGGCGGCGATCAGCGCCCCGTAACGGTCGGTCAGGATCAGTTCGGCGTTGTTCGTGAAGATCTGGGCATACTCGGTCAGGTCGAGCGAGATGTCGTTGTTAATGCGGGTGCGTATCAGCGCATCCGACAGCCCGCCGGTATCGACCAGGCGGCGCCAGCGGGTGTCCAGTTCGTTCAACTGGCCCTGCACCGCCTGAGCCTCCGCCGGGTAGGTGTTGTTGGAAGCCTTGACCCAGCGCTGCAGCAGTTCGCCCACCCCCAGCGCCTGGAGCGACTCAGCCTGCGACAGCAGCAGGTCGCCTACGGCTAATGCCTGGCTGGTGGCTTCGGTGCGCACAGCCGCGCCAACGTTGTCGCGCAGGATGCCGGCGGTGAGCACCTGCGATTGGTAACCGAAGATCGCCGTGACCACCAGCGAAACGGCGGTGAAGGCCACCATCAGCTTGCCGGCCAACGGCAGACGGCGAAAGGCCGCCAGCAGCGCCAGCAGCACCACCCCGATCAGCACCCAAGACAGGGTGGTGATGGCGCGGGCCATGCGCACAATTGGGGTTTTCACCAGCGGCGGGTAGAGCGTGACCAGGCTGATGATGGTGATGGTGACCAGGCCGAACAGCACGCCGAACAAAGCCTGGCGCGGCGGCAGGTTTTCCAGGGAGAGGAAAAGGATCAGCAGGAAGCCTGCCAGGCCCCACACCAGGCTGATGTTCTGGAAGAACAGCGGCAGCGAGATGAAGGTCAGCGCGACGGCCGTGATGGCCAGAAAACCGGCCCGGGTGGCGCGTTGGGCGCGCAGCTGGAGCACCGCGCTGCCGGCGAACAGCGCCGCCGCCAGGATAAACAGCGCCCCAACCAGCATTACCGGCTGGCGCGCCTGGATGTACTGGGACAGGAACAGCGCGCCGAAGAACAGGTCGATCGCCACCGTCAGGCCAATCAGCAGGTACAGGCGCAGCGCGTCGTTATCCAGGAAGGAGAGAAAGCGGGCAGAACGCGGCTCAGGCGAGGCAGTCTTCATCGGTTACCGTCCATCCTGGCCATCCTGGCCGGGGGTCTTGTGGCCGTTATCGGCCGGCGCCAACAGGCGAGCGCGCACACCGGGGGCATTGAGAGCCCGGCCCAGCTCGCGCACCGTCACCTGCAGGGCTTCATCCACGCTCTGCGTGCGCTGGATCTGCTCGATCAACATGGCGGTCTGCATCTCCTGGCGCGCCTGGCGGGCGGCCTGCTGGTACTGGCGGGCATTGCGCAAGGCGATGGCCACCTGGTTGGCGATGCCGCGCAGCAGGTCGGCGTCTTGCGGGCCAAGACCGCCGACGATATTTTGCTGCACATCCAGCGCGCCCACCACCTCATCGCCAAACAGGATTGGGACAGCCACTTCCGCCCTGGTCTCAGGTAGCAGCGGGTTGGGCAGCCAGTTCGGGTCTTGGGTCGTATCGGGCACCAGCACCACCACACCGCTTTCACAGGCACGGCCGACAAGGCCGCGGCCGCGCGGGATCTTGTGCCCACGCTCAAGCAGCAGCCGTCCGGCCTCGCCCGTGCCGCCCGACATGACCAGGTTCTCACGGGCCTCGTCATACAGGTAAATATGGACGTGGTAGTAGTTGAAGGCCGCCTGCAGCAGTTCGACCACTTCGTGCACCAGCTGGTCCACATCCAGGATGTTTGAGAGACGCCGGCTGACGTCCGAGCTGAGCTCCAGGGCGCGGGTGCGCTCGGCTACACGCTGCTCCAGCCCGCCCAGGGTCTCTTGCAGCCGGCCGGTCATGGTATTAAAAGTGGCCGAAAGCTGGCCAATTTCGTCTTGCGAGGCCACCGGAGAGCGCGCCTGCAGATCGCCGGCTGCCACCTGCTCGGCCACACGCGTCAGGCGCACGATCGGGGCCGACAACACCTGGGCGACAAACAGCGCGTAGACCACCGCAATCGCCGCAATCAGCATCGCCAGGATGATCGAGGCGCGGGTTTGTTCGTCCACTGCCCGCTGGATCGAAACCAGCGGGGTGCGGGTGAGCACCGTCCAACCCGTTTCAGCTACTTTGCTGCTGGTAGAAACGGTCACGCCGCCGGCTGCCACACCGCTGGACTGGAAGAACGGTTCGTTCTGGCTGTTCTGCAGACCGCTGACCACGTCGGGCTGGTAGGTGCTGATCTGGTCGATATCCCCCAGCGGGAAGCGGTGCTGCACCTGCAGGTTCTGCAGTTGAGCCACATCCAACTGAGCGTACGTTTTGTAGAGCAGGCTGGCATCAGACGAGTGCGCGATGCGCAGGAAAGTCTCATCTTCGAGCAGCACCGCATACAGGTTATGCTGATCGGAGCCAATCAGGCCGGACAGCAGCCACTGCAGCACGGCGGCATTATATTCGGCGCGCAGCACGCCAATCGTGCTGCCGGCGCTGTCGCGGATCGGAGCACTGAAATACAGGCGCGGTTGGTCCTCATAGAACAGCACCGGGCTAACGTAGGGCAGGCCGCTGCGCAGCGCCTCCTCAAAATAGGGCCGTCCCGATTCTATTCCGCCGGCGTAATAGGAGTTCGTATCGAGCAAATTCTTGCCGCTCAGATCCAGCAAACCGTAAGAAATCAGGAACACCGGGTCACGCGCAACCATGTGCTGCAGCAAGATGAGCACTTCAGCGGGATCACCGTTTGGATCCTGCATGAACGATTCCAGGTCTGGCAGGCGAGCGTCGGTGCGGATGGCATCCAGGTTATTGGTCAGGAAGGTCTCGATGGCGCGCACCGATTGGTTGGTGGACTCGCCCAGCTCACGGTAGGCTTCGTCGTACAGCAGGTTGGTCAGGCGTTGGCTGTTCATTGCCGCCAGCACCACCAGCGGCAGCAGTGCGGCGATGGCAAAGGCGATCACCAGGCGCAGGCGCAGACCGGCCTGCGGGAACAGGCGGCGGTTGAGATAGCCGAAGACCAGCGCCGTCACCCCGCCGACGCCCAGCACCACCCAGTAATTGGTCTGGACAAAGGCGTGCGGGCCGTAGTAATCGTACAGCACAAAAACGGTCGCCTGAACCGAGACGGCGACCAGCGCAGCCAGCGTCCAGCGGCGCGGCAGCGTGCCCGGCGCCAGGCCGGCCACCAGCACAATCGTCAGCACCGCCAGCGACAGCCCCTGTCCGGGGGCAATGCGCGGCAGGGCCAGCAGCGGAATGACCAGCACGGAAACCACCAGCAGGCCGATGCCCAACTGATGCCGCCCACGTCGGCACAGCCAAATCGCCAGCAGACCGGCGCCGGTCTCAGCCAGCAGCACCGGCAGCCCGCGCCCGCTGCCGTTCAGGTAGACAGATTGGATGTAAGCCAGCAGCGCGGTGAGCGCCATCAGTGCAGTGAACACCACGCTGAGCGTGAAGGCATGCCGGGCGGGCTGCAGCCCGGCGTCTGCCCGGTTCGAGTGCGGTGAGGCCGCTTCCGGG